>JBPCUO010000053.1:0-3177 GCA_051011135.1 Bdellovibrionales bacterium | reverse complement strand
ATAATGAAATAAAATTAAATTTATTAGGATCTCAATCAAGAGTTGCTTTATTTAATGAAGGAAATTTAACATTAACACAATTTTCTAATAGAGATGGTAAATTATTATCATTAGAAAGATTAGATGAATTAACAAATAATTAAGGAAATAAAAAATGCCTAAATCAACAAGACAAATTGCAAGCGAATTAAGATCTTGCTTATCTGATGCTACTACAGATAGAGGTGAAAGAATTTGTAGAACTACTGCTAGACAAGATAGAGAATTAGCTGACTTAGTTGATTCTATTATTAGACAACTTCAAAGAAATGGAAGTTTAGGTAGAAGAGGTAGATTAACTGATAGAGCTTTAATCAGATCTACTATCGCAAGATTAAGAACTGCTAATAGTGCTAGTGCTGTACGTAACTTTATACAAGCTGCTGTGGCTACTCAAAGAACTATTGATAGAAGAAATACAAACTAATTACTATAACAAAGTAATATTGAATTAAGAAATTAATTCTCTTATTATAAACCGACTAGGTTGTGCCTAGTTAAATATAACACCGTCTGTTTGGCGGTAGAAGGATAAAACATGTCACAAGAAAATAATACACAAACTGAAGACCAAAAAATTGATGCTTATTTAGATCAAGAATTAGCTAAAGCTGAAACTACTGAAGTTAAATCTGATGATTCAACTATTGAAACATTAGTTGCTGATAGAGTAAAAGCTGAATTAGCTAAAATTAAATCTAATTTAGATAGTGCTTACTCTGAAAGAGATCAATACAAAAATAAAGTTGCTGAATTAGCTAAAGAGAAACAAAAAGCTGAAATAGAAACTTTAGAAAAAGCTGGTAAACATTCAGAAGTATTAAAAATCGAAATGAATGAGATCAAAAAAGAACTTGATCTTTATAAAAAGAGAAATACAGAATTAAGTAGAGATAACGTCGTAAAATCTCAACTTAGTGGTCTTGATTTTAGAAATGAAAAAGCTGCTGCCCTTGCGCACAGTGATATAATCAATTCTCTAAAACAAGATAGTACTGGTGCATGGATGCATGAATCTGGAGTTAGTGTAAATGAAGCAATTACTAATTATGCTAAATCTGATTCTAACGCATTTATGTTTAACGTAAAAGCTAATGCTGGCTCTAACGTTGAAGCAAAAGCAACTAAATCTGCTCCTGCTGCACCTACAAAAGCATTAAAAGATATGACTCAAGAAGAAGTTTTGAAAGCTGTTGAAGCTGGACAACTTGGTTCTAACCACACTTGGACTGAGTAATATCTATTTAATATAAACAAATGTAGGTAGCGATTGTGCTACCTATTTTAATATAACATATAAAAAGGAAAATAATAATATGACAACTGTTCTTTCTTCACAATTTAAGAACCTAGCTGTTGCTATTTCTGCTTACGCTGACGCTGCTAGAGATGATGCTGCTAACTTAGTATCAACTGCAATCGTTGGATCTGACGCTAGAATTACTGACGCTGGTGAAAACTACACTGGAACTTTAAGATGGTTATCTTACAACGGTGGTGATCAAGCTAATCAAATGAGCGAAACTGCTACTACTGAAACTCTTAACTTATTAGGTGTTCAAACTGAAACAGAAACTTACATCAAAAATATCGATGCTGTTGCTGCTGAAGAATCTTCAATCCAATCTATCATCTCTAAAGTAGATGGTTTATCTTACTTAGGTAGACAATTTGGTGCTGTTAGAGCAAGAAGAGAAGACGCTAATTTAAGAGCTGTAATCAGAGGTATTTCTCATGGTTTATACACTGCTGCTACTTCTGGCGATGAAGCTGACGTAATTAACAAATTTGGTTACATCACTAAAGATACTGCTGGTTCTTTAGCTGAGTTATTCAAACTATCTGATTCTGCATCACCTGTTGGTGTTAGGTCTGATTTCTTTGATAACTTACTAAACGCTATGTCTGCTGTTTCTGGTGAATTCGAAGAGCCTTTCTATTACCTAGCTGTTTCTGCTGCAACTTACAACGTTTTAAGAAAAGAAAACGTATTTGATGCTGATAGAGTACAAGATGGTAACTTAAGTTTTAACACTCTTTTAGGTGGTAAAATTAGATTGCTTGTAACTGGTAATGCTGATGGTGTTACTAATGGTTTCGATATCTCTGCTACTGTTAAAACTTCTGTTTTAATGAAAGCTGGAGCTCTTGCTTACCAAGGTGTTGCTGTTCCAAACCCTACTGCTATTGATAACAATCCTCTAGCTGGTAATGGTGCTGGTAAAGTAACTATCGTAAGTAGATGGGGAAACATTATTCACCCTAGAGGTTACTCTTTTGGTGGAACTGCTTCTACTACTGCTTACCCTAATAACACTACTCTAGCTACTGCTGGATCTTGGGTTGTTAGACCTTTAGCAAACGTAAACCAAACTGGTATATTCCCTATATTCCACGGTTAATTACTAACTATTAGAACGGAGAATAGACTATGGCAACACTAGGCTTAAACAGTTTTGTGTCTGTTGCAGAAGCTAATACGTATTTTGATAATAATTTTAATACGGATGAGTGGCTGGACAGTCCAGAACAAGAAAAAGCATTAGTTACTGCCAGTGGTATATTAAATAGATTAAGCTGGAAAGGTACTGCTACACCTAGTGTGGCGTACCCTCTTGCTTTCCCTAGAAATATAACTGCATTTATACCCTTAAATGGTATGGATGTTACTTTGACTGACGATAGAACTGAAGATTCTTTTGGTACTATACCTACATTTATTAAAGATGCTACATGTGATTTAGCTTTGCACATCATTCGTAATGGTGCTACAAACATTGCTAATAACGGTGGTGCTGCACCTGTGCGTGATTTAACTGTAGGAAGTATTAGATTAACTTTTGATCTATCTAAGACGAAAAGTTATATTGATTTACCCGAAATTGTTTATTCAATCATATCACCTTATTTAGGTGATAGCTTAACTTCTGGTATTGGAGTTAGTGTAAACGGAGGCGCATAATATGGCTTTTAAAACATTAATACAAAATCAAGTTAATAGTGCATTTAACTTAATACAAGACTTAGCTGAGGATATTACTTTTAACAATAATACTGTTACTGAGTATGACTTTGCTAATGGAACTGATGATGAATTAGTTGGATTAACTCAAACTATAAAAGGTGTAATATCAAAAA
>JBPCUO010000052.1:0-6217 GCA_051011135.1 Bdellovibrionales bacterium | reverse complement strand
GGCTATAAACGAAAAAAAAATAAGGAGTTGCTTGCTCGCTTAAGTCACACAACTGTTTATCAAGCTTATCTACCTTCTTTAAAAAAAGATAAAAATAATAAAATGCTTTTTCAAGACAAGTGCGTGTTATTTAACGATCAAGAACCTTTTCTAAAAAAAGCTAAATCTTTAGAAAATATTTTTAACAAAGACAACTCTGGATTTGCTTTTTTTGCAATAGAGCATTTTTTAGCAAAATATGAAAAAGAAATGGTAGAAGGGGAGGGAAAAACTCTCTTTAGAAAATTAAGAAATAATAAAAATTTCTCAGAAAAATTTCAATCTTACTACAAGCATTTAGACTACCTTCCTTATATGAAAATTATTTATTTAAATATTTTAAAAAGATTTTCATGGATTGATGATCTAGACTTTAAAGCAAAACTCAAAAAAAGCGTTATAAGCTTGATTGAAGAACCCGATATGGAATCTTTTATATCTGTTAATTTATTAATTTCTGATAACCAATTAGATAAAAGAAAATTTTACTTAACAGAAAAGGATCTGCCAACATCCTATATTAAAAACATATGGAGTTTATTAATTTTGGAACAATTGCAATATGAAGCTCCTCATTTGCAAAAAGAAATTTTAGATTTTTGTTACGATAATAAATCTGATAAAATTGAATTTTGCTATCAAGCTTTAAATACCTTAGCTCATATCAAACCCTCAAAAAGAACTTCCTTAAAAGCTCTAAAATTTTTAGAAGAAAAAGATCAGGGTCTTATTTTTTATACTTTAAGGCTATTGGGGCAAAGTCCTCTTGTAAGTTACGATTCTCATTCTCAAATGGCTTTGTTTTTAAATTATCCAGAGCCTTGGATACGCGATGAAGCTTTAGATGCATTGCTTTTTATTCAAACGCCTTACCAGGATATACAACAAAGAATCTCTAAAATTTTAGAACTTAGTGATAAAAAACTATCCTCTCTCATTTTGCAATCTTTTAGTAAAATGGAAATCACAAGTGATGAAGCAATGAATAATATCGTTTATTATATTCGTAAAAATTCAAAGAATAAAAACATGTTTAAAGAGGGTCTTTTTGCTTTTAAAAACACCCCTAAGCTTTCTGGCTTTACCCTGGATTACTTTTATGAAATTTTAGAATTGAATGAGGGCGTAGAAAAGCTTTATTTGGTTATTAATCTCCTTGCTCAAACAAAAACAAAAGATAGGGGAATTTATTATCGTATTGCGCAACTTTATAAAGAATCTAATGAAGAGACTAAAAAATGGGCTTTAAAAAACATGAGTTCTTTCACTTGGTTTCATCCCAGTTTTCAAGAAGATTTAATTAACTTCCTTCAAGATGAAGATAGAGAAGTGCGTCATTTAGCAATTCAAATGCTTAAAAATCTGGAGAATTTAACAGAAGAAGCTCATCAAAAAATTCTTAGCCTCAAAGGTCAAAATAAAGAAATAGATCTATTTATTAAATTTCTAAATTGAAGATATTTTTTAAAAAAAAGTATTGGTTTTTTAAAAAATTTATCATACTTTATTCAGATAACTATACAAAGGGAGGTTACAGTGAAATATTTCACGAAAAACATTTTATCAATTTTATTTCTTGCAGTAGTTGCGCTACAAGTATCTTGTGCTGGTGATAAATCAACAAAAAGGCGTAAGGGATCACCGAAAGTAGAAAATCAAAGCAAATGGTTTCAAGCTGTTTTAAATGGAAATAGTTTCTTACTAAATACATTATCAAAAAAAGTTAATGTTAATGCGCAAAGAGCATCTGATGGAAAAACAGCTCTTCATCTTGCTTTTGAAAAAGAAGATACAGATATGGCAAGAGATCTATTAAGTTATGGAGCTAGTTCAAGCAAAACAATACAAGATGATGAAGGAAATACGCCTTTACATATTGCAGCTATGAAAAACAATGTTACTCTTGCAAGACTTGGAGATGGATACGGTCCTATAAAACAAAGAAATAAAGAAGGGCTAACGCCTGAAAGACTTGCTAAAAACCTAAAGAATTATCAAGTTGCTAACTATCTTAGCGATTCAGGTTTTGGACAAAATAAATAGTAAGTAAATAATTAAGTAATTAATTAAAAAAAGCCATTACCTTACATAAAGTAATGGCTTTTTTATTGAGTTAACCAACAAAGAGCATGTATTATTAGATCTAAAAAAATACAACATAAGCAAAAAAGAACACCTGGTTTTATTGAATAAATAAAATTTAAAGGCTTAAAATCTCTTTATTAGATAAAAAAATCTCTTTATTCTTGTCATTTTGAGTTAAGTTTCATAGTTTCTCTTTAAATTGTTATTTCATAGGAGGAAATGATGAATAAAATCAAATATTTATTTTGTGTGTCTTTGGCCTTGTATGTATTTGTTGGATTTTCAGATAATGAAAAATGCAACCCAAATTTATTTAAAAAAAACCATTTAACAAAAAAACTACATAAAGCCATTTCTAAAGATAAAAGCCTTAATGAGATTGGATACTTGATTGATAGAGGAGCAGATCCGAATGCAATTCGCTCTCCCAACTTCTTAATTAAATGGATACTTGCATTGCGGAAGACAGCCATTAGCATTGCAAGTGAAAAGAGAGATTTTGAAATTTTAAATCTATTGATTGATAAAGGGGCAGATCTGAATACCACTATTTTTACACCCCAAGGAGAAAAGATAGGAGCCCTTCATATTGCAAGCGAACAAGGAGATTTACCAATGGTAAAATTTCTGATCAAAAATGGTGTGAATGTAAACAACAAAACTTTTAGACACAAAGAGAATTTCATTTATTTTTCAGTTGAAAAATCGCGCACTGCTATGCATTTCGCAAGCAAAAACGGGCATGTCGAAGTTGTTAAATTTCTTGTTGAGCAAGGTGCAAAAGTGGATGCGAAAACTTCAAATAACGATACCCCTCTACATAAAGCATCCATGATGGGGGAGTTAAGAATTGTTAGATTTCTTGTTGAGCAAGGTGCAAAAGTGGATGCGATAAACATATATAAAGATACCCCTCTAAGTGTTGCAAGCAGATTTGGACATAAAGCAGTTGTTAAATTTCTTGTTGAGCAAGGTGCAGATCCATCTTTTAAAAGAAAAAAACAACCTGAAGACAAACCTCATGAATTTGACTGGTTCCGCGGAGCCTAGATCATATCTTTTGAAATAAAAAATATTTTATTTGGCTCGTGCTGGCTTTAAAAAGCAGAGAAGAGTGTCTTTTATTATTAGATCTAAAAATAATGTAAGATAAGCAGAAAAGGGTGTTTTATCGCTATTTCTAAAAGTAATGTAACATAATATAACTTATCGGGAGCCTTTTTTGCATTTCCGATAAGTTATATTATGTTACATAGACAATAATATAACTTATTGAAAGTACTTCTTTGATCTTTTAAATTTTATACAGCCTTGAAGATACATCATGGATGTATTGAATTTGAATTGGCATTGTCTAACTTGATCAACATCAGCTTTAAGAATTCCTTTAAGGCTTTCCACACTGTCCTCTATTCTTTTACAATTGTTATAAAATGCATTGTCCACAAATAAATAATCTTCAGGGGTAAAGGGAGCTTGCTTCGAATTTTTTGGACGAATGTAATACCCTATAGTTCCATTATTTGGATAAAAATCTTCCTTGTATCTAACCTCGTATTTGGATTGTATTTTTTTTAAATTTTTATCGTAAGCTGAACCACAAGAATAAGCTTTTAACATGCTAGAGACCTTATAAATGCATTTATCAAATTGCACTCTTATTTTGCAAATATCTTGAAGCATTCTACTTTTTTTAGTCGCTCCATTTACAGGAGAGATAAAAGATGCGCTCATTAATAAAATTATTATCTTATTCATAACTTTAATTAATACATCTTAAGATATTCTAATTAGAAAACAAATCAATAAGTAAACACCTAAGCTTTGGTCTTAATTTTTTAGCATTTTTGAAGACGAGACATGTCTTTATTGTACTGAAGCAGGCATTTTCCAGTTTTTCTATTTAGTTTTTTCATCTTTTCAACAAGTTTTTTTAATACCGTTTGGTCTTCTTGAGTAAGCTTTTCTTTTTCAAAAATTGCCGAAAAACTAAGCATCAATCCAGGCATTTCTTTACTTGCGAGAGCGATGTGCTCATTACAATCTTGATAAAGTTTTTTATCAATAGATAAAGATCCTGAGGATTTATACTTTTGATTATCGGATTCAATTTTATAAGTTAAAGTTCCGAAATCCTTACTACCATCCCCCTTTTTTTTAAAACTTTCTACATACTTAATATTGTATTTTTTAGGAATATTCCTTTGTTTTTGATAGAAAAAATCGGAACATTCACTCATATTTAAAACGGCTCTATTAGCATCGGTAGCGCTAGAAACACATTCACTCATGACCTCTCTTGCTCTGCAAATTTCTTCAAGAACAGGGTTGCTTTGAGCTTCTAAACTAGATAGAAAAAATACAACTATAAATAAGATAGGTAAAATAGGTTTTTTCATAAAAACTCCCCTTTGCTACTTTTTATTTATTTCTTTTTTTTTATAATGTCATTGCCTTTTAAATAATGATGTAAAATTTTCCACATAAAGCCTGAATTAGGACGGCTTAATAATGAAACTTATAATTTAATTTTTGAACGACAACCTTGAAGGGTGGATTTTTCCTTGTTTAAATCTCTAATACATCTTCTGGTATCTGAAAAATTAATCTTGATACTTGTTTCTCTTTTCTCGCTTGTTGCATTTCCATTATTGAACATGCTTCCAAATTGTTGAGTTGTGTTGCTTAAAGCATTTGCCATAAATACTTCACAAGAATGAGGTAGTTTTATAACAGATTCAAATTTAAAATCATAAGAAGTTTTACTAGGTTTAGGAGTGGAATCTTCTTTTGTGTCTAAATTAGTTTCATCAGTCGATGAAGGCAATCCAGGTTCAGGAGTTCTGGGATTAATACTAGTTTTAAATTTTCCTGTTTTATAATCTTCATCTACAAATAAAGTTTCTTCAGTGTACTCTATATTATATTTTGTATTAATATCAGCAGCGATAGACTGATTATAAGTCTCAGAGCAAGCATCCATAACTTCTTTATTGGAAGAATGTTTAATGCAAGTATTTAAAGTTTCTCTCAGTTTACAAACATCTTCTATGACGGGATTTGTATGAAAAATATCACAAGATACAACTGATAAAGCTAGAAACAAACTACCAATAAGTAGTAAACTAGATTTTTTCATAAAAACTCTCCTTCTAGGGGTTATTTTTTAACAACTTTGAGCTTTTGAAACTTCTTTATTAAATTCAATAAGACATTTTTTAACATTTGTAAAAACTTCATCTGCATTTTCATCTGAAAATATTTTTTTCCAATCTCCTTTTAAATCGTTCCAGACGGTTTGCATCTTCCCTACAAAATTTGTTTTGAGATTTTTATGTATAAAATCAAAAGAACTTTCTCTAACTTGTGGATCTTTAGATTTGCAAAGATTTTTAATTTCTGATACCTCTGAAATTTCCATTTTAGAAGCTTCTTTTTGTTTTGATTCCGCCCAAAGTCTTCTTTTTTTCCATTGTTTCTCTGTATCTGTTAGTTCTTCAGAATTTGTTATTGCGTCATACATTTCCTGTTCTGCTTTTGTTAGTTCTAAATTATTAGGATCATAATCTTCATAATTTATCACGCTAGTAACTTCATATTGAAAGAAATTTTTAAGTTCAGGCTGCGTATTTTCATCACTAGATTTATTAGTATTTTCATTTTTAGCTGTATTATTTTTATCATTATTGGATGAAGCATCCTCTAGAGTCAGAATATCTGAGTTTAAATTTATTTTTTCTTCATATTTAACCTGGTATTTTGAAGAAATACTGGATACTGAATTTGTATAAGATTTGTAACATTCTTTTAAATCAACACCTTTAACATAACTGACATAGATTCTTGTAGATTTATCAACGCAGTCATTAAGGGTGCTTCTTGCTTCACAAACTTCTGCAATAACAGGATTTTTGTTAAAAACTCCGTTATTTCCGCAAGATGCTAAAAATAAAGATACAATAATCATTTGAATTAATTTAATAGTTTTCATAATAAAGCCTCACTTCCTTTCTTTTTTAAAGATTTATTAAGTTTTAACTTTGCAAAATAATTTAATAAAGTCAAATTAAAGTTTTAAAATTTAATGAACTAG
>JBPCUO010000051.1:0-15633 GCA_051011135.1 Bdellovibrionales bacterium | reverse complement strand
TCATAATATGACCCCCTAGAGCGCTTTGGAGGCTCAAAGATCTTTCTAAATTGAGCTCCTTATTTTTGCAATTTTTTGCATTCCATCCTGTAATGCTTAAAGTTTCTGGACCTAAGCTGAAAACCATTTTTTGAGAATTAAAACTTTCTAAAGTTAAACAAATACCATCCACAGCAATGCTCGCTCCTTCCTGTAAAGATTTAAAACTTTTTGGACGCTTTAAAGTGAGTTGTAAATTATTTGAAGAAGCCTTCGCGCTTACGCAAGGAGATACAGCCTCAATGATTCCTGAAAACATAGATATTTTTTATATGGTTTTAAACAAGAAATCAATGCATAGAGTAAATTTTAGAAGAAGCGTCCATGGCCTTTTTAGACGAAGACCATTTTTTATGAAGTGGGATAGTTTTAAACTCTAAGCCAAGATCATTGGCTGTCACTTCTAATGTTGCGTCAGCAAGCAGCTCTTTTTTTAATAATTTTTGAGATAAAGGATTCAGCAATTCCCGTTGAATGACTCTTTGAATAGGTCGAGCTCCATAAATAGGATCAAATCCTTTATCCGATAAAAAATCTAAAGCCTTTTGATCTAATATAATTTTTATATTTTTTTCTTTTAATCGATCTTCCAACTTTTGAATTTGGATTTGAACAATTTTTTGTATTTGCGGTTCCTTTAATTTATTAAATACCACAGTTTCATCAATGCGATTTAAAAACTCAGGTCGAAAATGCTGTTTCAATTGATCTAGAACTTGCTGCTGCTTTTTTTCTTCAGAAAGCAAATTTTTTATTAAAATTTCAGCACCCAGATTGCTTGTCATAATTAATAGGGTATTTCTAAAATCGACCGTACGACCTTGGCCATCTGTTAAGCGCCCGTCATCTAAAACTTGTAAAAGAATATTAAGAACATCGCCATGAGCTTTTTCAATTTCATCTAGAAGTATAACGCTATAAGGGTGTCTTCTCACTTTTTCAGAAAGCTGACCTCCCTGCTCATAGCCTACATACCCCGGAGGAGATCCAATCAATCTAGAAACGCTATGCTTTTCCATGTATTCACTCATATCCACACGAATAAGAGCTGATTCTGCATTAAATAAACAAGCAGAAAGTGCTTTTGCTGTTTCTGTTTTTCCCACACCTGTTGAGCCTAAAAACATAAAACTACTAATAGGACGATGAGGATCAGAAATTTCCGCTCGAGATCGACGAACGCTATCACTTATTAATTTCAAAGCTTGATCTTGACCCACAACTTTTTTCTTTAAAGATTCTTCCATAGATAAAAGCTGGTCTATTTCCGTTTGTAACATTTTATGAGTAGGAATTCCTGTCCATTGAGAAACAACTTGAGCAATGTCTTCAGGGCTAACCTCTTCTTTTAAAAGTTTCGAATTTAAAGATTTGTCTTCCGCTTGCTTTTCCGCTTTTTCTTTCTTTTTTAATAAGAGGGGTAATTGACCATACTGTAATTCAGCAGCCTTTTCTAACTGACCTTCTCTTTTGCATTTTTCAATTTGAATCCTCATATCCTTTATTTCTTTTTTGAAAGATTTTAATTGTGAAATAGAAAGCTTTTCAATCTGCCATTGAGATCTAAGATTCTTAACTGTTTTTTCAAGATGCTTCAGCTCTTTATCCAAGTCTTTAAGTCGTTTTTGAGAGTTTGTATCTTTTTCTTTTAATAAAGCTTGTTGCTCTACCTTTAGTTGCAGTATTTTTCTTTCCTTTTCATCAATAACACTAGGTATACTGTTGATTTCGATACCTAAGTGACTAGCAGCTTCATCCATTAAATCAATGGCTTTATCTGGTAAAAATCGATCTGTAATATAACGATGGGATAAATTCACAGCAGCAACCAAGGCTGAATCTTTAATACGAACACCGTGGTGAAGCTCATAGCTTGATTTTAATCCACGCAATATCGTTAAAGAATCTTCTTTATTAGGCTCTTCAACAAGGATCGTTTGAAAGCGTCTTTCTAAAGCTTTGTCTTTTTCTATATACTGCCTATATTCATCTATCGTTGTCGCGCCAATGGCTCGCAACTCTCCTCGAGCTAAAGCTGGTTTTAACATCTGTCCAGCATCTAAAGCTCCATCGACTTTTCCAGCACCTATTAAAGTATGCAGCTCATCAATGAAAAGCAGAATTTTTCCTTCCGAAGATGTGATCTCTGAAATTAAAGATTTCAAACGACTTTCAAAATCTCCTCTAAATTTACTTCCCGCTACAAGAGAGGCCAGATCTAAAGATAAGACTTTTTTATTGAATAAAATTTCTGGAACATCTTGTTTGATAATACGAAGAGCTAAACCTTCAGCAATCGCTGTTTTTCCAACACCGGGCTCACCAATTAAAACAGGATTGTTTTTTGTTCTTCGAGATAAAACTTGTATCACTCGTCGAATCTCTTTATCTCGACCAATAACAGGATCTAATTTTCCCTTCTCGGCAAGTTGAGTCAGATTTCTTGTATATTTTTCTAAAACATTTATTTGATTTTCTGGTTGTGTATCTGTCACTTTTTGATCTCCTCTCAATGAATTTAAAGTTTTTAAGAAATTATTTTTATCAATTTGATGTCGTTTAAAAATCCCAACCCATTCTTCTTTTGAAGAAGAAAGTAAAGCCAGTAAGAAATGCTCTGTAGATATATAAGAATCTCCCCGCTTTTTAGATTCCTCTTCCGCTTGCTTCAATAAATGAAGACAAGCTGAGGAAAGAGATGGGGTGTAATCTTGATTATTGACGACAGGAAGTCTCTTTTTTTCTTTTTTGATATCTTGAATAAGATGATCTAAAGAAAGATCAGAAAAAGCGTGTAGAATTTGAGGCACGACACCATTTTTTTGCCTTAAAACCTCTAAAATTAAATGAATAGGTTCTAAATAGGGATTTTGCATAGATTGAGCCTCTAAAAAAGCATCTTGAAAAGCTTCTTGGCTTTTTTGAGTCATTTTTTCAAGTAATCTCTTCATAATTTTAATCTGTGGACTATTTTTAAGCTTGTCAACCTGCCGCCTTTATCCCTAAAAATTATAAAAATACTTGACAGATTTTGCGCCATGACAAAAAAATAGGTTTAGAGGATTCTTAATCAAGGAGTGTTATAATGGCTAAGAAGAAAACTAAAAAAGCGGGAAGATCCATGAAAAAGAAAATTAAAAAAGTAAATAAAAAGAAAAAAACTACTAAGAAAAAAAAGGTAGTTAAAAAGAAGTCTACTAAGAAGAAGAAAGTAACTAAAAAGAAGAAAACGACTAAGAAGAAGCTTACTAGAAAAAAGAAGACTACTAAAAAGAAAAAAGTTACTAAGAAGAAAAAGACTACTAAAAAGAAGTCTACTAAGAAGAAAAAAGTAACTAAAAAGAAAGCGACTAAGAAAAAGAAGACTACTAAAAAGAAAAAAACTATTAAGAAAAAAAAGGTAGTTAAAAAGAAAAAGACGACTAAGAAGAAGGTAACGAAAAAGAAGAAAGTTACTAAGAAGAAGAAAGTCGTTAAAAAGAAAAAGACGACTAAGAAGAAGGTTGCAAAAAAGAAAGTAACGAAAAAGAAGCAAGTTGCAAAAAAGAAGCAAGTTAAAAAGACAGTGACTAAAAAGAAAAAAGTAGCAAAAGAATCAAAAGTTTTTGAATCAGCTTATGATGATGAAATCACAAACTCAATACCTCAGTCTATTCTACCTGAACCTGAAGTTAAAGAAACTAGCTTTACTACAGAAGAACCTAAAGGAAACCTGTCGGAAGATGTGGGCTTGATAGAAGAAGATAATTTTGAACCACTTGAAAATGAAAATGATTTTTCTTCAGAAGAAGAGGAAGAAGAAGAAAGCGAAAGCAGCTATGATGCTCCTTTTACTAACGACCCCTTTGACAGTCCAGAAGAAACAAAAGAAGAAGATACTGAAGACGAAGGAAGCGATGATGAAGGAAGCGAAAGTGGAAGTGAAAGCGAAGGAAGTGATGACGAAGGAAGCGAAAGTGATGATAATAAAAATAAAGGAAGCGATGATACCGGTAGCAATAATAGCAACGGAGAAAATTTCTTTTAATATTTAATTTTAATCAATTAAAAAAAGCCCATTCTAAAGAGTGGGCTTTTTTTCTTTTCTTGTAGGGTTTTTTAGTAACTTACAGAACCTTGATCTATTTTGTTATAAATAGTTTTTACAGATATTTTTAAAGATTCAGCACTTTTCTTTTTAGATTTAAAGTGTTTTAAAGATTGAGAAATATAATAATTCACTAATTCTTCCAAACTCACTTTAGGATTATACTTAACGAATAAAGCCAGATCCAGATCTTTACTTGTAAAGATAGGAATGTGATTTTCACTAACAGTTTGATTTTTATAAAGAGAAGCTATTTGTAGGCAAATATTTTCTAATTCAACAACATTTCCAATCCAATTATGATTTTGCAATTTGTTCATGGCAGAATCATCTAAATCTCCTTTAAAATTATTTTCTTCTAGAAAAAGATTTACTAAAGGAAGGATATCTTTTTGTCTTTCTACTAATGAAGGCATAATTAATAGGGTTTGACTTAAGCAACGAAAAAGATCTTCTCTAAATTCTCCCTTTTCTATCTTATGAGATAAGGAACTGTTTGCTGTTGCAATGATACGAAACTTATAAGAATTTTTGTTTTTTAAAATTTTTCCATTTTGAAAAAAAAGTAATAATTTAGATTGAAGCTCTGGGGATAAAAAATCTATATTTTTTATTAATAAAGTTTTTTCATTTAAAGAACTTAAATAACCTTGATTATCTTTAGAACCAAATAATTTCATATCTATAAGATCTGAATTCATTCCTGAAAGATTGATAGAAATTAATTTTTTATTATGATTTATAGAATTATTAAAAATTTCTTTAGCAATCATTCTTTTTCCAGAACCGCTTTCTCCTAAAATAAGAACAGGAGATGATACTTTTATTATGCTTTTTATTTTTTTGATTAAAGTATGCATTGCTAAAGATTCAGATACTAACTTTACATCTCTTTCTTGCTGTAATGCATTTTCAAACAACTCTTGTTGACCCGCTTTTAAATTAATCATTATAAACCTCCTTGTTCTTTAATGTGTCTCACTTTGAGACATAAATTAAACTAACAGAGCTTCTTTAAATAACAAAAAAAAACGGCTCAAAAAATAAAAAAAATATTATTTTTTAAAAAAAATGTTTATAAAGTTAACACTTTTTAAAAAAATGTTTATAAAGTTAACACTTTTTAAATTTAAAATCCGATAAGCTTTTTAAGATGAAAACAACAGATTCCAGCTTTTTAAAAGAAATTTCCTTACTTTTTTTGCATTATATGTTGTATACAAAAAAGGTATCTCCTCATACTTTAAAGGCTTATGAAAACGATCTTAAAGATTTTTTTGACGAAGATAAAAGCTGGGGATCTCTTCATTTTGAATCTTCTAAACCTCCTTTAAAAAAAATTAATAAAAAGAATTTAGAAAAAATCATCAAACATTCCATTGAAAAAAAAACCAATCGATGGTCAAAATTATCTTCCTCTAGCAAGGGTCGTAAATTAGCAACAATGAGAAGCTTTATTAAATGGCTTGTAGAAAATCAATATTTGGAAATAGATTTTCGGCATTTATTCAAATCTCCAAAACTTGCTATAAAAATTCCAAATTTTTTATCCGTAGACGAAGCCTTATTTCTCAAAAAAACTCTCCTCAAAGAAAAAGAAAAAGAAAAAAACTCTAAAACCATTGATCGAGATCTTGCTTTGTTTTTTCTTCTTTATGGAGGAGGATTGCGAGTGAGCGAAGCCTGTCACTTAAAAACTAAAAACATTGATTTCGATCATAAGATTTTAAAAATTAAAGGGAAGGGAAATAAAGAGCGTGTTGTTGCTATCCCTCAAGAAGCCATGGATTATTTAAAACCTCTTCAAAATAACTTTCCTTACCTTTTTGGAAAAACAGCTCTTTTGGAAAGAAAAGCCTATAACATTATCAGAGATTTAGGAAAAAAAGCCGGGTTATTAAAACCTCTTCACCCTCATGCTTTAAGGCATAGTTTTGCAACTCATTTACTCTCAGGAGGATCTGATTTAAGAGTTTTGCAAGAGTTATTAGGGCATAAAACTCTTACAGCCACACAAAAATACACACACTTAGATCTCGCTCAGCTGTCTCAAACTTTAGAAAAGTTTCATCCTATTTCTTCCAGAAAATCTTAAGAATTATTTACAAACGCAATTTATCGAATCATTGATTTTTTTAAAACCAAAAGTCATGGAATCTTGAACACTGACATTATCTTTTAAATTATAATGAGTGGCATAACTTAATTCGTAATTATTTTTTAAATTTTTACAAGTTTCTTTTAAATCAGAACTTTTTAAAAGCAAAGGGTAATTCATAAAGGCAGAATATTTTAAAATAGAACTTAAATCCAAAAGATAAATTCCAAGATTAACAAATTCTTTTCCTTCTTTTATTTTTATATTATTCAAAGAAAAAGAATTTTGATTATAAGTTGTATCTGCATAGTTCCCTAATTTTTTTAATTCATTAATAAATTGTTTCAATGTTTTTAACTGAGGCTTGGCAACACAAAGTTTTTTTAAATTTTCAAGCTGAAGATTAATAGATTGAGAAATACTATCAACTTGATCTTTTTTTAAATCAGAAACTTCTTCTAAAAAGACAAGGTTATCAACAGGAGAAGTTTTAGAGAAAAACCCATAAGCATAAAAACTAGATGTGATAAATATAAAAAGGGATGCAAGTCTTACTATCATAGAATTTATTTTACTACTTTAAAGCTGTAAAAATAACCCTTTTTTGAAACTATCTAAAAATAAGACTTTAGTTTAACCTGGGCGGACTGCTGTGGATATTTCTTTAAATTTTAACTTTGTTGGTAAATGATTTGGGTTTTCAAGCTTGGGATCTCTAGAAATAAGATCAAAAGCCGCTTTTTTGGCCAGAGATAAAATATCCTGATCTCTTTTTAAATGAGCCATTTTAAAAGTAGGAAGCCCTGATTGGCGATGCCCTAAAAACTCTCCTGGCCCTCTTAGTTCCAGATCTTTTTCTGCAATTTGAAACCCATCAGAGGTATTCATCATAATCTCAGCTCTTTGTTTTGCTTCTTTTGAAAACTTTTCTCCTAAAACTAAAATACAATAACTTTTTTCAGAACCACGACCTACCCTTCCTCTTAATTGATGCATTTGGGAAAGACCAAATCGTTCTGAATGTTCAATGACCATAACCGTTGCATTGGGAATATCAATTCCCACTTCAATAACAGTTGTAGAAACTAAAACATCTATTTCTTTATTTTTAAATTGATTCATAGCATGGAGCTTTTCTTCAGAACTCATACGACCTGTTAAAATTCCCCATTTTAAATCTTTATAATAATCTTTTAATTTCTCATATTGATCCATAACATTTTTTAAATCTAATTTTTCGCTTTCCTCTACAAGAGGATAAATAACATAAGCTTGATGACCTTTTTGTATTTGATCTTTTAAAAAATTAAAAACCTCTAAGCGTTTATTACTAAACACTCTACGAGTCACAATAGCTTGTCTGCCTTGAGGTAATTCATCAATAATAGAAGTTTCTAAATCTCCATAAAAAGCTAAAGAAAGAGTCCTTGGAATAGGTGTCGCTGTCATCACTAAAAAATGAGGATGATTTCCTTTTGCTTTTAAAAGAGCTCTTTGATGAGATCCAAAACGATGTTGCTCATCTATAATCACAAGACCTAAATTATGGAATTGAACATTTTCTTGAATCAGAGCATGAGTCCCTATACAAACAGAACATGAACCAGAATTTAAAACAGCATTCACATTTCTTTTTTCATTAGCTTTCATCTTTCCAGTCAGCTTTTCAACTTTAATTCCAAAAGGTTCTAAAAAAGTTCTAGCATTATTATAATGTTGTTCCGCTAAAATCTCTGTAGGAACCATAAAAGCCGTTTGATAACCTGCTTTTGCACAAGATAAAGCAGCCATTAAAGCAACAACTGTTTTACCACAACCCACATCTCCTTGTATTAAACGATGCATAGGGTGGCGAGATTTTAAATCTGATAAAATATCTTCTAAGACTCTTTGTTGAGCTTTTGTAAGCTCAAAGGGAAGTTTTTTTTTCATCTCTTTTACTAGATTAAGATCTGCTGAAATTTCAGGAGAGATCCCCTCTTTCCAACCTTCTTTTTTTAAAGCTAAATAAAGTTGTAACTCAAAAAATTCATCAAAAATCAGCCTTCTATGGTGGTTTGTTTTGCAATCTAAATAGGCTTCTTCTTGATTTTTTTCAGGAAAATGCAACCCCTTGAGAGCTTTAAATTTATCTATCAATTGATACTTTTCTCTTAACCACAAAGGAAGCCACTCTATTTTTGTTTCAGAAGTATCTAAATTTTCAAAAATATTTTTTAGTATAGATCTTATTTTATTTTGAGATACTGATTCGATTTCTGGATACAGCGGAATTAATAAATCTTCTTCTTGATTTTGAGTGGCTTTTTTATCTATAGGAAAAATTTCTGGATGATGAAACTGTAATTGATTACGATACAAAGAAGCCACTCCTCTGACTTCAACAGTTTCACCCTCTAAAAGAGAATTAAACCACCCTTTATAAGGACTGCGAAAAAATTTACAAGAAATTTTGCCAGTCTCATCACCAATGAGAATTTCATAAATTTTTTTATGACGAGCTTTTAAAGGAATAATATTTTTTTTTAAAATAGAACTGATCAAAACGCTGGAGCGACCAGGTTGTATCTCTGAAATAGAGGAAACTCTTCGATTATCTCGGTAAGCTCGAGGTAAAAAATAAATAACATCACCGACGGTATTTAGATCGCGAGTTTTAAAACAATGAGCTAGTTTTGGACCCACTCCTTTTACATATTGAAGAGGAGTCTCTAATTTTAAATAATTCTTTTCTGGCATTAAGCTTTTGTTTTTAAAATAGGAAATAACATAGAATCTCTAATACTCGATTTATCAGTTAAAATCATAACTAATCTTTCTATACCGAGACCTACTCCTCCCGTTGGTGGCATACCAACTTCTATAGCATGAATAAAATTTTGATCCATAGGGTGAGAGGTATCTTCTTCACTCGTTCTGTTTTGATTTTCTAATCTTTCTTTTTGATCAACAGGATCGTTCAGTTCCGTGTATGCATTCCCTACTTCCATTCCTGCAATAATAGGCTCAAACCTTTCTACAATTCTTTCATAATTTTTATCAGAAGAAGCCTGTCGATGTTTTTTAGTTAAGGGAGAAACGCTTAAAGGAAAATCTTTAACAAAAGTAGGTTGCCAAAGTTTTTTTTCAGCGGTGGCTTCATAAATCAACATGATTAACTCTTCTTTAAAAGCGGCCTGTTTTGAGGATTCAACCTTTTCAAATTTTTTAAAATCCTCTTCAGGTTTTAATTGTTTTATTTTTTTTAAAAGATCTTCATAAGAAGAGGTATCAATATTCATTTGACCATATTCTTGAACCGCTTCTTTAATACTTATACGCTTCCAAGGTTTTGAAAAATCTATTTCTTTATCTTGGTATTTAAATTTTAAAGAACCTTTTATTTTCTGAACCACATGACAAACCAAATCTTCAAATTGATTCATTTGATATTCGTAGTCTGTATAAGCTTCATAATATTCCATCATAGTAAATTCAGGATTATGGGTGCGATCAATCCCTTCATTACGAAAGTTTTTTCCAATCTCATAAACTTTTTCAAAACCTCCCACAATAAGTTTTTTAAGATAGATTTCTGGAGAGATCTTAAGGTACATATCGCTTTCTAATCTTCTAAAATAAGTTTTAAAAGGCATAGCAACCGCTCCTCCATAAATAGGTTGCAAGACAGGAGTTTCAACTTCCATAAAAGATTTTTGCTCCATGTATTTTCTAATTTCAGAAATAATTTGAGAACGAATCTTGAAAGTTTTTCTAGATTCAGCATCCATAATCAAATCTAAATGCCGGTAACGGTATTTAATTTCTTTATCTTCAATTCCATGATATTTTTCGGGAAGATTTTCCAAGGTTTTACAAAGAATTTTTAATTCTTGAACACGAAGAGATAATTCTCCTTTTTTAGTTCGAAAAACAATTCCACAAAGACCAACAATGTCTCCAATGTCAGTAAGTTTCCAAACGCTCCAAGAGTTATCTTTTGTTGTTATGTTGGAAAAATCTTCTTTTTTGATGTAGCACTGAAACTCTCCTTGTTCATCTTGAATATTAAAAAAAGCAGCCTTACCCATATCTCGCTTTCTCATCACTCTTCCCGCAAGAGAGCATTTTTCAGAAGAAGCATCTCCTTCTTTTAAATTTTTATAGGTATGAGATAGATCTAAAGAATTGTTTTCTTTTTTATAAACATGAGGATAAGGATCGATTCCTTCTTCTAAAATTTTATCTCTTTTTTTTCTTTTTTCTTTTTTTAAAAGATTATCTTCGTCTTTCACTGAGTACCTCTTTAAATGTTACTTCTTTTAAGATTTATAAATATCTATAATTTTTGACAAAAGATCCAAGGCTTCCTTTTTAGGTCTTTGAAATACATTTCTTCCAACAATACTTCCAAAAGATCCTCCTTGAGCGAGTTGTTTAATTTCTTCTAGAATATCTTGTATGCCTTTAGAAGGTCCTCCGCTAAAAATCACAATCCTTCTGCCGTTAAAAGCAGATTGTAAAATATGTTGCACTCTTTGACTTAAAGATTTGCTAGGGATTTTATTTTCAGTATAAATCTTTTCTTGTTTTTCAAAAAAATCTTTTGGCGGTTTGACTTTTACAATATGAGCGCCTAATTGACAGGCGATCTGTGCGGCATAAGCAATAACATCTATCGCCGTTTCTCCTTCTTTAGAAAGAGATCCTCCTCTAGGGTAAGACCAAATCACCAAGGGAAGACCAGCTTTTCGGGCCTCTTGCTTGATTTTTTTGACATCTTCATACATTGATTTGCTAGATCCACTTCCGGGGTAAATAGTAAGTCCTATTGCTGAACAACCTAATCTTAAAGCCTCTTCAACGCCTGAGGTAATCGCTGGTAAAGGATTTTTAGAATCTTTATAAAGGCTATCTGAATTGTTAGCTTTTAAAATAAGAGGTATCTCTCCTGCAAATTCTTTACCCACAGAATCTAAAAAACCAAACGGAGCTGCGTAAGCACTACAAGCCCCTTCGATCGCTAATTGAAAATGATAAGCAGGATCGTAAGCGGATGGATTAGAAGCAAAACTAGATGCTGGCCCGTGTTCAAAACCTTGATCCACAGGAAAAATAAGCATTTTACCTGTTCCCGCTAAAGCCCCATGGTTCAACATTCGTGATAAATTACTAACTGTCCCTAAGTTATCACTCTGGTAATAATTTAAAATTTTTCTCACTGCTTCTGTCATAAAAAACCTCTTTTTATCCTAAATTCAATCCACCTTCAAAACCAATATATAACTAGAAATCCCCAGTGACAATAATTGTCTCTTACTATAAGGTAAATTTATGAAACATCAAGTTACTTATGAGCCAACACCCAATCCTCAATCCTTAAAATTTGTTCTAAATATTCCTATTTGTGAGGAAAAATTAGAAATTAACAATAGAAATGAATCCTCTCGATCCCCTTTAGCTGCAAAAATTCTTGGATTTCCTTGGGCTAAATCTGTATTTATAGGAGCGAACTTTATCACTATCACTAAAGAAGAATGGCTGGAATGGGATATGATTTCAGAGCCTTTGGCTCAAATGATAAAAGAACATTTAGATCGAGGAGAAAAAGTTGTTCTTAAAAAACAAACCCCCTCAAAAGAACAATCTTTAGAAGAAGATTCGGATACCGTTCAAACAATCAAAAATATTTTAACAAAAGAAATACAACCCGCTGTTGCTATGGATGGAGGTTATATTGAATTTGTTTCTTATGAAAATAAAAAAGTTTATCTCAGCCTTCAAGGAGCTTGCGCAGGTTGCCCTAGTTCTCAATACACTTTAAAAGAAGGAATTGAATCTCGACTCAAACAATCTATTCCTGAAATAGAAGAAGTTATTTCTGTTTAATTAAGTTTCTTTGGAATCGACTATACATAAGCTCATCTTTTGCGCCCGCTTCTCTTAAGATTCTAATAATTTCTCTTTTTTTCTTTGTATTAAAAAATCCTGAATAAGCATACCACAAAGCAGGATATCCTTGCTCGTCGACAGCATTCACATCGACTCCGGCTTCCAATAATAATTTTACAGTTTCTACTTGTTTTTTTTGAGCAGCAAACATGAGAGGCGTTGTTTGACGATTATCTCTTGCATTGACATCGGCTCCAGCTTCTATCAGGAATTTCGAAATTCCTTCCTTTTTTTTCAAAATAGTCCTCATTAAAACTGTGGCTTGTAAATTATCTCTACTTTCAAGATCAGATCCATCTAAAATGGCCTCATTAATTTCTTCAATACTAGCTTTGTTCACAAACATATTTATCAAATCAGCTTTTGGCTCTTCTACTACTACTATTACTTCCTGTTGAAAAGATTCAAGCCCTTCAGTTACTACTTCTTCTTCTGCTGCTACTTCAACTTCTATCTCAGTAACTTCTTCTGCCTCAGATACCTCTTCAGCGCTGAATTTAAACGAAGAACAAGCGATAGAAAAAAATAGGATTAGCAATAAATAAAAATAAAATTTAAACATTGAAACTCTTTTTTCGTTAATTTATTTAATAAATATTATTTACGATTGCGGTAATCATTATCATTATTATGATAACCATCATCATAACCTTTTGCGCCCGCGTCCCTTAAGATTTTCATAATTTTTTTAGGTTTAGAAAAACCTATTGCTCTTTTAGCATGAGACATTACAGAATCTCCTAAATTATCAACAGCATCCACATCCGCACCATAAGCCAGTAATAACTTTACAGTTTCTACTTGTTTTTTTTGAGCAGCAAGCATTAAAGGAGTGTACCCTCCTTCGTTTCTTGCGTGTATATCGGCTCCGGCTTCAATCAGCAATTTTGAAATTCCTTCTCTTTTTTTCAAAATAGAAACTATTAAAGGAGTATCTTCGTATAAATTTCTTGCGTTTATATCGGCTCCGGATTCTATTAGTAATTCCGAAACTCCTTCTCTTTTTTTCAAAATAGCTCTCATTAAAACTGTGTTTTGATGAAAGTCGTTTCTATTTTCAAGATCAGATCCATTTTGAATAGCAACTTCAATGTCCTCAACACTTTCTTTTTTTACAATCATTTTTATCAAATCAGATTTTGGCCCTTTGACTTTCTGTTGAACAGGTTCAGGCTCTTCAGTGATTACTTCTACGACAACTTCTGCTACTTGAGAGGCTTGTTTTATATCTCCAAATGGAGAACAAGAAATTGAAAAAATGAGAGTTAGCAATAAATAAAAATAAAATTTAAACATCGAAACTCCTTTTTCGTTAAATTAAATTTCTTAACTATTAAAATTATTGGTTATTGGGGGCAATAAATAAAGTATAATTTTGATTATTAAACTTTTATTGAATGAAAAAAATCTATCTCAATCTCTAGGTCTTGTTTTAAAAAATAGGAATCAGTAATTACAGCTTGCCTTAAGGCTTGGTAGCTCCAGCTTGTCTTAAGGCTTGAATAGTATCTTTGCGAGCTTTTTTATTATCCATAAATAATAATGTTTTTAATAATGATTTTTCACAAGCGTAATCTAAAGCAATAAGTCCATCTTCATCTTTTGCGTTTATATCCGCTCCGGCATCAATAAGTAACTTTACAACTTCTGAATTTTTATTTAAAGCTGCATTCATTAAAGCGGTTTGTTGAAAAAGACCTTTAGCGTTTACATCCGCTCCTTGTTCAAGTAATAATTTTACAATATCTACATGCCCTAATAAAGAAGCAACCATTAAAACACTTTGTCCATCTCGGTCTTCGGCTGCGTTTACATCTGCTCCGGATTGAATTAATAATTTTACCAGGTCTACTCTGCGAGACTCAACAGCATACATTAAAGGTGTTTGGCCATCTATGTCGGCTGCGTTTACATCTGCTCCGGCTTGAAGTAATAATTTTACCAAGTCTATCTTTTGAGATGTAACAGCTTCCATTAAAGGAGTGTATCTATAGGCATGTTTGGAGTTGACTTGCGCTCCTGCTTCTATGGCGAGTTGGACCTCTTGAACACTGGCATTCTTAATAAGATTTATTAAAGGAGTTTCACTGTTTGATAAAACAGAATAGAAAAGCACTGATAAGATTAGTATTTTTTGTAACATATTTCCTCCTTATTTGAGGTTTTTATACCAATATATTATATGAAGGTACATAAAAAAAGCAGTATAGATCTGCTTTTTTTAAAGCATAAAAAAGGCAGTCTAAAACTGCCTTTTTTAATATTTAAATCTTGAATTTTTAATATTATCTAATTAGCTCTTACTTGAGATTGTGAAAGTAATACTCAGCATACGACTCTTTATTTGCTCCTCCGGCATCAATTAATACTCGGCGTACAGCTCTAAGATCCGTTTCGTTAACATTTATTAAAAATAATGGTTTGTGATAAGCATAAGCATAATCTAAAGCAGATTTTCCATCTCTGTCTCTTGCCTTTACATACGCTCCTTCAGAAAGTAATAATTTTACAGCTTTTACTTGTCCAAATAAAGAAGCACCCATTAAAGGAGTTTCTCCGTATTTATCTTTTGCGTTTACATCCGCTCCGGCATCAATTAATACTTTTGCAGTTTCTACATGATCAGATTTAGCAGCGTACATTAAAGCTGTCATTTTTTCATTATCTCTTGCTCTTATATTCGCTCCCGTTTCTTCCAAAAGTAATTTTGCAAAATAGGCTTTAGGAGACAAGCCGGCGTACATTAAAGCAGTTCGTCCGTCCATATCCTTTACATTCACATAAGCACCATAATCTAATAACAATTTTGCAACTTCTGGACGATTCTTTTTAATAGCAAGCATTAAAGGTGTATCTTTTATAAAACCTTTTCTATTAACATTGGCTCCTCGTTCAATCGCCGTTTGAATTTTTTGAACACTAGCATTTCTTTTAATGAGTTTATATACAGAAACTTTTGCTTGTGAAACAGCAGAAAAAGAAAGCACTGATAAGATTAATAAATTTTTTAACATAATTTTCTCCTTGGTTTGATTTTGTAAAATATATCATGAAATCCTGTAAATCAAAGTTTTTATTTAGTAATTCAAAAAAAATTGTAATATTTTCACTGTTTTTTCGAGCCTATTTTTAGGTTTTTTTATTCAGTTGCTCCGGCACCAAGTAAGGCCTTAATTGTTCCATTATAATCTTCTTTTGGTACGCGCGAAAAAAAATCCCATTTATCATAAGCCTTAGTTAAAGCCGTTTCTCCGTCCTTATCTGAAGCATTTACATCGGCTCCGTAAGCGAGTAATAGCCTTACTATATTTCCATAAAAAGAAGCATGCATTAAAGCAGTTCGTCCGTCCATATCCTTTACATTTACATAAGCGCCATAATTTAATAACAATTTTGCAACTTCTGGACGATTCTTTTTAATAGCAAGCATTAAAGGTGTATCTTTTATAAAACCTTTTCTATTAACATTGGCTCCTCG
>JBPCUO010000050.1:0-5635 GCA_051011135.1 Bdellovibrionales bacterium | reverse complement strand
CACATAAGGGGATTTCTCCAGCCCCTTTTATTTTATAAACATCTGGTTTCGTATCTGGAAAAGCAGCTATTAACTCTTTTAAAGCTTCCTGATAAAGAGCTTCAGAAATCTCCTTATAAAACGAGGAACAAACAATAGCAATTTTTGCAGGCATTAGGATCTAGATTTTTTTAACACTAATTGAAATTTATTTTTTTTATCGGGAATAGAAATGGTTTCTTCAATCGTTAATCCATAACCTTTTAAACCAATTTTTTTATTTTTAGAATTAGTGATTAACCGAATTTTAGAAATATTAAAAGCTTTTAAAATTTGAGCTCCAATTCCATAATCTTTACTGTCTGATTTAAACACCCTTTTGGAATCAAAATTTTCTATTTGTAATTTATGATAATCTAAATATTTAGAAATATTATTTTGCATTCTCAAATAAACAAAAATTCCTGAACCTTCTTCATTAATATAATCTAAAGATTTTTGAAGATAAGATCCCGTTTGTAAAAAATCATCTCCAAATAAATCTCCTGTGATGCAAGAGGTTTGAACTCGGACTAAAGTTGATTTTTGTGGATTGATAGATCCTTTCACAAGAGCGACATGCTCCCTATCATTAATAGAATCATAAAAAACATGAGCCATCCAATCCTTTCCTAATTGAGTTTTGAAAGGAGTCTTTACTCTTTCCTCCACTAAAGAATCGTGAGCCGTTCTGTATTTAATTAAATCTTCAATCGTTCCAATTTTAATCCCATGTTTTTTAGCAAATTTAAAAAGATCAGGAACACGAGACATGGTTCCATCGGGATTGATTAATTCGCAAATCACAGCAGAAGGATTCAATCCCGCTAATTTGCATAAGTCCACACTTGCCTCTGTATGACCTGCTCTTTTTAAAACTCCACCATTTTGAGCTTTAATAGGAAAAATATGGCCAGGGCTAATAATATCTTCTTTTTTAGCAAGAGGATCAGAAACAACTTTAACAGTTTGAGCCCGATCTTTGGCTGAAATCCCTGTAGACACTCCTTGAGCCGATTCAACACTGACAGTAAAGGCCGTTCCATGAGGAGAAAAATTATCCTCTTCTTTTACCATTAAGGAAAGTCCAAGCCTTTGAGCTTGCTTTTCTTCTAAAGAAACACAAATCAAACCTCGTGCTTCTTTAGACATAAAATTGATGGCCGCTGGCGAGATAAAATCCGAGGCCATAATTAAATCCCCTTCGTTTTCTCTTTGCTCATCATCAACAAGAATCACAAAATCACCCGATTTTAAAGAATGAACAATTTCTGTAACTGTATTAAACACCATTTGATTTTTTTACTTCTTCCCGCTTAATTTTTCAAGAAAAATGGCAGGAATAGCCTTAAATTATAGAATTTTCATCATGGTTTTAAAATTTTTACTAGATTTAAGACGATGAAGAATTTAAATGTTTTCGAATGGAAAGCTCTCTTTCTAAACGATAAAACAAGCTTTGCTCTTCCAATAAATCAGATTTTATTTTTTTAGGATCAGAGAAAAAACTAGTTTGTTGATAAACTTCTTTTTGAATCTCCACAATAGAGTAAGGTTTTTTATAAAAAAGATAAATTTTAATCACTGCACTCAATCCATTGGTGTTTTTATTTTTTTTATGAGGAGCTTTCCAAAAGTCATTTCCTTTTAAAGTTTTTGTTTCAATATAACCTTTTTGAGCATCTATAGTTTTAATAGGATAAGATTTTAAAATAGAAACCAAAGCCTTCCAAGTTTGAGTGCGAGAAAAGGCATATTTTTCTTGATGATTTAATCGAGAGGTATGCATGCAAGAGCTCAAAAATAAAATAATAAAAAATAAATTTCTAAACATTTCCATCTATTTTACAAGATTTTTCAAAAAAAATACAATCTTTAAAACAGGTAGTATCTTTTAAAGATGGCTTTTTAATTTAAAATTTGTTAATAAAAAAATGTCGGCGGGGTAGCTCAGGTGGTTAGAGCAGTGGAATCATAATCCATTTGTCGGGGGTTCAAGTCCCTCCCTCGCTACCAAATTCTTAATCTATTAAGATTCGATAGATCTCAATTGAGGGCCAGTATACGAGCTTAAAGGCCGAATAATTCGATTGTGATTTCTTTGTTCAATAATATGAGCACACCAACCTGAAATACGACTCATCACAAATAAAGGCGTGAACATATCAATATCAAAACCCATTAAATAATAAACAGGTCCTGCTGGTAAATCGACATTAGGATAAATGTTTTTTTCTTCTTTTACAGTTTGAGCTAAAATATCATACATTTCGATCCACTTTTCTTCACCTTTCATTTTTGCAATTTTTTGAGCACATTCATACATGGTCAAAACTCTTGAATCTTGTTTTTTATAAACCCTATGGCCAAAACCCATGATTTTTCTTTTTTCTTTTAAAGCTTTTAGCAACCATTTTTGAGCTTTTTTAGGGTCATCAATTTCTTTCATCATTTCCATGACTTTTTCATTCGCTCCTCCATGAAGAGGGCCTTTTAAAGCTCCAATTGCTCCTGTTAAAGCACTTCCTACATCAGAAGTTGTAGAAGCGATCACGCGAGCTGTAAAAGTCGAAGCATTAAAGCCATGTTCTGCATACAAAATAATGGTTTTATCAAATAAGTCGACAACTTCTTTAGAGGGAACCTTATCAAAACACATCTTTAAAAAATTTTCAGAAAAAGAAAGTTTTGGATCTGGAAAAATAGGATTTAATTTTTTTCTTAATCGATAATGAGCCGCTATAAAAACAGGGGCTGCTGATAAAAATCGTAAAGCCTTTTCTTTTCGTTGTTCTGAAGTTTCATCCCAAGGCAGGCCTTTAGCTCCCCAATAACTCATCATAGTTCTAAGAACATCCATAGGGTGAGAATCTTTCATGGACTCTAAAAAAGAAATAGACACTTTATCTAAATAAGGACGATTCTTTTTTTCTTTTTTACAAAAAACTTCTAGATCTTTAGAAGAAGGCAATTCTCCATCCCAAAGCAAGCATACCACCTCTTCAAAAGAATATTTTTTAACAAGATCGGCTACAGAATAACCTCTATAAAGCAGTTGACTGGTCTCAGGTATCACCTTAGAAATTTTTGTCTCATCGACAATAACACCTTCTAAACCTCTCGCTATTTTTTCAGACATAAGTTACCTCTTATTTTTTATCTTTTTTAAAATTAAAAGCTTCTTGATCAAACTTTTGATACTCTTTGTAACGAAGCCATTCATAAAGCTCTTCACGCGTTTGCATCTGAGATAACATATCTTTTTGTTGGTCTTGATGCAATTGTTTTAAACCTTCCTCCACTGCTTTTAAAGCCAAACGCCAAGTTGTAACAGGATAAATCAATAAATTATAACCTATTGTTTCAAAAACTTTATGAGGAATGATTTCAGTTTTGCCAAACTCCGTCATATTGGCTAGTAAAAGCGTCTCGACTTCTGATCGAAATTTTTCAAATTCTTTGATAGAAGATAAGGATTCTGGAAAAATCATATCTGCCCCTGCTTCCACATAAGCTTTGGCTCTTTCAATAGCATCTTCTATACCAGAAACTCCTCGAGCATCTGTTCTTGCTATAATTAAAAAATTCTTATCTTTGCGAGCTTGAACAGCGCTTTTTATTTTTAAACACATCTCATCAACAGAAATTAATTTTTTATGATCCAAATGACCGCATCTCTTAGGGAACTGCTGATCTTCAATATGCAAGCCTGCTAAGCCTTTTTGTTCCATTTCAACAACAGTGCGAGCGCAATTCATTGCTTCTCCAAAACCTGTATCTGCATCAACAAGGCAAGGAAGTTTTGTCCACTGAGCAATTTGAGACGCGCGACAAGACACTTCATCTAAAGTCGTTAAGCCCACATCAGGCCAACCTTGATC
The DNA here is from genome assembly GCA_051011135.1 of Bdellovibrionales bacterium. Lineage (GTDB taxonomy): Bacteria > Bdellovibrionota > Bdellovibrionia > Bdellovibrionales > UBA1609 > JACOND01. Next base: position 1,736 of record JBPCUO010000050.1, on the reverse strand, counting down.
ATTAGAAACCACAGCTCCCGAAACATAAACTCCATCAAAAGCTTTCTTTTCAATCATACGAGCCACTAAAGGAGTAAAAGCCCCTACAAAACGAAGGCATTTTTTTGTTTTAAGATTTCTAGTTAAATCCTGTCGTTTTTCTTGAGCTGTTTTATTAGAAAAAATCATAATTGGTAGTTTTACAAATAAAAAAACTTTTGTAAAATGAATTTTTTACAAACTGCTTGATTTAAAGAATGTCTTTTTTTAAATTACTAACAAAATCATGAAAAATCCTTTAAATCTTCAACTTAAAAACCTGCCTCACCAAGGTTGGTCTTTTCATTTTGATCGCCAATCCCAAGATCTTAATCGCATTCTCGAAGATATCATTGGAGAAAGTTCTTACTCTATAGATGTGCATATTCAACCTATAGGAGAATCCGCTTATAAAATCAAAGGAGTCATTGATACTCAATTAGATCTTCTTTGTTCTCGCTGTGCTTATGAGTTTAAACATAAAATTTATAAAAAATTTTCAGAAAATATTATTGTTCAAAAAAAACAACAAAGAAAAGAAAAAGAAATTCGTATCAATCATTATTCCGAACAATCCGAGGAAGAAAATTTCACTTTACTCGAAGACAAATCTTTATTTCATCTAGGACAATTTCTTTATGAACTGATTTTAATAGAAGAGCCTCTTCGGCCTTTAGGTTATTCCCAATGCGATCAAAACGATGAATGTCAAAATTTAAAAAAGAGTAAAGAGCAAAATGTTTTTTATAAAAACACCAAGCTTCAAGATCAACTCAATTCTTTTTTAGAAAATCAATCTTCTACTAAAGATTCTGATTTAGAAAGAGGATGATATTTATCAATCGCTTCCTTTAAATACTTAGAAGTTACCGAAGTGTAAATTTGAGTGGTTTGAATATTAAAGTGACCCAGAAGTTTTTGTATGCTTCTTAAATCTGCGCCTTGTTCCAACAAGCCTGTCGCGCATCCATGACGGAAGGAATGAGGATTTTTAACTTCTTTAAACCCTGCCTGTTGTGACCATTTTTTAAGCCATCTCCAAATATCCACACGGGAAGGTCGTTTCCCTTTATTATTCATTAATAAAGCCCCTGTTTCTGTTTTTAAAAGGAGCGGGCGAGCCTCTTTTAAATACTTGTTGAGCAAAGTAAAAAGCTCTTGAGTTAAAGGCAGAAGCCTTTGTCGATTTCCTTTTCCTGTAACGCTCACCCAAGATTCTGTAGGATTAAAATCTTCTAGGTTTAATTGAATCAATTCACTCACTCGACATCCCAAACCATATAAAAAACTTAAGACTAAATGGTTTCGAAGAGTTAAAGCCTCTTGTTTTTCTGTAGACACTTCCATTAAAGCTCTAAACTCCTCTATACGAATAATTTTTGGCAAAGTGCTCTCTAGTTTAGGAAATTTTAAAATATGTATATCGGGAGTGGAAACTCCTCGGGATTGCAGATATTTAAAATACATCCTCACACAGCTGATAATACGAACTTGAGATCTTGGGCTTAATTGTCTTTTTGTGAGATAGTGATAAAAATCAGAAAGATCTTTTTTTGTTTTTAAAAAATCTTCATAAATTAAAAGATCTCTTTTGTAAGCAGCAATCGTATTTTCAGAATATTGTTTATTGAATAAAAGATCTCTTAAAAAAGTCGCTTGTTGCTTAAGCATGTATTATTTACAAGTAAATCCTGCAGAACAAATTTGTTGCGGTAAAT
>JBPCUO010000049.1:0-9694 GCA_051011135.1 Bdellovibrionales bacterium | reverse complement strand
TAGTAGTAATTGTAGTGTATATACAGAAGATATTATAAATAATACAAATGACCCATCTTTACAATCTGAGTTACAAAATTTTTATAATAATAATAAACCACTTTTTGATCTTAATGGTTTACTTCCTTTAAATCCTCGTCAAAATTTAGCTAATTTAACCATAGGTTATACCAAAAAGAAAAACCTCACGGCTTATTATGCTATAAAAGCTGAGCTTCCTTTTAGGACCGCTCCTCAATTGTTTTCGCCTCGACCTTCTGAAAAAAGAATCACTTTAAAGGGTAGTGCCTTTGCAAAAGCCTTTGGAGGGCAGATAGGCCCTGATAAAAGTGCTGATAAGATTTTAGAACCTCAAATAATAGGTCCTAATGTTTCAGTTGCAGATATTGCTAACAATTTTAATAACATCCAACCTAATTATTCACGCTTTCCGGGAGATCGTTGGGGATTGATTGATCAACAACTTCATAATAATACAGATGAGACAGCTTTTTTAAAAAAAACATCCCTACCAGATCCCAGCGTTCATACCCCCTACTATCTTCAAGGATATTTTGGTTTGTATAATTCTTACGATCCTTTATTTTACTTTGATGAACCTGGGAAAAGCCCAGAGGAAAAAGCCTATCATTTTTTAAGAATCATGGAGCTTATGGCTGTTTTTCCTGATACTTTTGATATCATTCATTATTCTATTTCTAATAATTATATGGAAACTTATTTCCGAAAAATCTGTAAGCTCATAGGGCAAAGTGGACAAGAATGCCGAGCCTCTCAAGCAGAACCTATTGTTTTTCAAACTGGCGATAGTAGCCTGCCAGCTTTTATTCGTGGAGACTTTGGTTATCCTAATAGTGAGCTTTACCGAGGGCAAAATGAACAAAGATCAGGTATTAATAATTCTTTTGTTCCTTTCTTTTTTGCAAAAAACGCAAACCCTGTTGATCTTGATCTATTAGGAAGACCAAAGGTATATACTTCTCGTAATATTCGTTATTCCTATCTTGTTTCAGATCCAGCTCATTTTTTAAGCTCTTGGGCTCCTTCTACTAAAAGAGACAGATACCAAAAGTATGACTTTCCTGATAAAATGTTTACAAAATGTTATAAGCCTAGTGATAAAGGTGGCGCTATTCCCAGTGGATGCGCAGAGGGAGGGCGAAGTGGTTACTCTATTAAAACCATCTCTTGTGACATGGTTCAAACTTTTGAACCTCAGCCTCCTAACTTAAGTGAGTACTGTCCTAGTTCTTAGATTTTTTTTGAAAGGGTTTAATCTGGTATTCATAAACCTTTTTTTCATGTTCTGCATAAGTTTTAGAAAAAGCATGGGTCCCATCGTTTCGGCTGACAAAATAAAGATAAGGGGAAGAGGCAGGTTGAAACACAGCTTGTAAACTTTCTTTCCCAGGGTTGGCAATAGGTCCTTTAGGAAGTCCATAAATCACATAAGTGTTATAAGGGGAGGGCATTAAAATGTCTTTTCTTCGAATGTTTTTTTCTATAGAAAATCCTCTTGTTAAATATAAGCTGTATAAAATCGTGGGATCAGTTTGAAGTCTCATATGTTTTTTTAAACGATTGTAAAAAACGGAAGCGATCATGGGTCTTTCTTGAGGGACTCCTGTTTCTTTTTCAATCAAGCTTGCAAAAGTAACAATTTGATGACGAGAAAAAGAAGTAGGGATTTTTATAAGATCTTGATAAGATTTTGTAAAATGATCGACCATTCTTTTGATAAAAGTTTCTGCCGTCATGTATTTACTAATGTCATAAGTATCAGGAAATAAATAACCTTCCAAAGAAGGTCGATCTTTTTTTAAAATTTTACGAATCCATTTTTTATCCCATACCAATTTTAAAAATTGAGGGGCTTGATCCCAGTTTGCATTTTTTAAAATCTCCGCCATTTCATAATGATTTAAACCTTCTGCAAAGGTCACTAAGACGGTATGAACTTTTCCTTTTCGTATTTTTTGAAATTGAGACCAAAGAGATTGACTAGAAGAAACTTGATACTCTCCTACTTTTAATACAGGAGACCCCCAAAGCCGAACTAAAATTTTAAAATAAAGAGCTCGTCGAATAAGAGATTTCTCTTCCAGCTCAAGAGCCACTTGATCAAAAGTTTTCCCTGGAGGAATATCTATAAAAACAGGATCTCCTTGTAAACTCATAGGAAGAAAAAACAAATAAATTCCTAATAGGAATCCCATACCACCAAAGCCGACAGCAAAAATTAAAAAAACTTTTTTTAGGTTCATACTCTACCTTCTTGTTCTGCAACAGGATTTACACAAGAGTCAATCATCCATGAAGCGGCTGGGCGATGATTTCCTGACTTTCCTAATCCTCCAAAAGGAAGATAAGAGGAAGCTCCACAAGAACTTTTATTATAATTAATTAAACCTACTTGAGCTCGATAAAAAAGCTCTTTTCGAATCTCGGGATTTTGCGTAAAAGCCGCAAGCACTAATCCATAACCAGAGTGATGAATCATTTTTAAAGCCTCTTCGAGACTGTTCACTTCATAAATTAAAACTTGAGGTGTGAAAAGCTCTTGATGCCCTATTGAAAAAGCTTGAGATGAATCCACTTGATACACTCCCGGACTGACATAATAACCCTTGTCAGAAAGCTCTTGCCCCTTAGTTAAAATCTGAACTCCCTTTTTTTCAACTTCTTTTTGAAAACGAAAAAATTTTTGAACAGAAGTTTTATCTATTAAAGAGCCCATAAAAGGATTGTCTTTCCAATGACCCACTTTTAATTTTTGAACTTCCTTAATAAAATCCCCTATAAAATCTTGAGCAACTTTTTTATGAACTAAAATTTGAGATGTGGAAGAACATCTTTGACCAGCCGTCCAAAAACAAGATTTTAAAGTTTCTAATATTGCTTGTTCTTTAGAATAATCCTCCCAAATTAAGCTGGTATTGTAACCTCCCATTTCCAATGCTAAAAGTTTCCAATAATCTTTAACCGTAGCCTCTTTAATTTTTTGGCCTACTTCAAAAGAGCCTGTAAATAAAATTCCATCAACTAAAGAATCTTCGGCCAACTTTTGAGACACTTTAGCTGTTCCTTGCACCATTTGAAAAACTCCGGGAGGCAGATCTAAACAATCCAGACACTCTACAAAAAGTTGACAAGAGGCTGGAGTTTTTTCTGAAGGTTTAAAAATCACTGAGTTTCCTGCAACAAGAGCAGCAAGTATTTGAGAAAAGGGAAGGTGAATAGGAAAATTAAAAGGACCTATGACTAACAGCAGTCCTCGACTTTTAAAACGAACTCGCCCTACAAAAGAGCCCTCGTCATTTTGTAATTCTTGCTGCTCTATACGAGTGACCCCCTCTTTAAAAGTAATATCTATTTTACGAAGAACGGCTTGAATCTCCATCTCCGATTCCCATAAAGGCTTTCCTGTTTCTCGAGAAATTATTTCTGATAACAGCGACTTCTTTTTTTCAAAAATTTGTTTTAAAGGACTCAAAATTTCTTTTCTGGTTTTAAGACTTTTTTGACTCCATAAAAGATGAGCCTCTTTTCCCTGTTGGCAAACCAAAGGAGGCAGTGAAAACTTTTGAGGAAAGTCTATAATTTCATCTTCAAAGCCTGAAGGACTCTTACGAGTTTTTAATTTAGAAAATCCCTCATTTTGAAATTTTCCTTGAATATAATGACCTTTAAAAATAATTTTTTCCATTTTACCTCTAAGAGATGCTTTTTTTATAAACCCATACTTCTTGATTGTCTTCTAAAAAAGGGATGGCTTGCTCCAAAGAAAACACTCCCTCTTTTAAAGAGCCTTCCGCAAAACAGGATTTAAAACCTTTTGAAGTTTGTTGAGCAACAAGATACCTAGCTTTTTGAGAAGAGCTTTGCAGTTTTAAACGAGCTGAGCAGGATTGGGAAATAAAAGGGATCTCGCGCGTTTGAGCTTCTAAATAAAGAGCTCCATCTATAAAGTGATGTTTTCCAACAGGATAAAAACCCAGTTTTAACAGGGCTTGATAAGCCGCTTGAGTTTCAGGGTGTACCATGGTTAAAGACTCTTGAGCTTTTTGAGATAAACTTTTTAAAGGAATTCGAAACTCTTTTGGAAAGTTTTCAAAAAAAGTTTCTTTTTGTCTACCATACATTTCTAAAATGTCTTTTAAATCTTTATCTATGTATTTCCTACCAACCTCCTGCCAAAAAGCATTGTAGCGGCCTTGTTGAGAAAAAGGAGCTGTTAAGTTCACTTCTAAAGTTTCTGAAAACTCTTCTAAGTTTGGGCGGATATAAAGTAATCGAGACGCTGCCAACAAGAGTCCCAATTTATCTTTTGTCCCTCTATACGCAGAATGCAAAACCAAACCTCCTAATTGATTTTTCCCTTTTAAATCCTTCTCAAGTTTTAAATAAGTTTCTCCCTCTTCTTTAACCATCATGAAATACGGATGATTTTTCTTATTAAAGCTAGCTAAAATTTGACTTGAACCCAGGAGTTTTTTTTGTTTTCTATCTTCCAGAACAAATAAAAAAATTCTCGCTTCTTTAGGAAGTTTTTTATTAAAAGAATCCTGGCTGATTTGAATTCTTTTTTCAATATTGCTAATCTTGGAAGATAAATTTCCCAATAAAAACTCTTGCCCTAATTCTTGAATTTGGGGAGCATCTTCTAATCGACTTTCTCTAACGAAAAAATTCATAAGCGTATTTAAAATATCACTTCTCTTTAACTTCTAAAAGAGATTTCCTAAGTATTTCTAAAGCTTGATCGAGGTCTTTTTCTTGAACAACAGCGGGTAGTAAAAATCTTAATCTTTTTTTAGATTGAACTCCACATGAAAAGCATATCAAACCCTCTTGAAATAAAATTTGTAAAAGTTTTTTAACTCGGTTTTCCTGCCCATCTAAAGGAGTCACTCCTACCATCAAGCCCCAACCTTCTATGTCTGAAATTAAACCTTCTTGTTCTAGAAGCTTTAACCTAGAGATCCATTGCTTATAAATTTTAGAAGTCTTTCCCTCAGGGCCCATGTAATTTTGCGTGTCTAAAGTATTTAATACTTCTAAAGCACAATGCAGGCTTGAAGAGGAAGATGCAAAAGTTCCAGACACTAATCCCGGTTTGGGATTGTATTCTTTTGTCCATAAAGTTACAGCCAGCTGAACCGCTTTTCCTATAGTGCAAACATCAACATATTGCCCTAGATTTAATTTTTCAAAAGCAAAAAACTCGGTACTTCTTGCAAAAGTTTGAACTTCGTCAAACCAAACTGCCAATTGTTTTTCTTTACAAAATTCTAAAAGCGGTACAAAAAATTCTCGAGGCGCTTGATAATAACCTCCATCTCCTTGCATTAACTCCAAAATAAAACCAGCAATTTGATCTCCATGCTTCGTCCAATGTTGTTTTAAAACTTTTAAAGCCTTTTGAGGATCATCAGGAGAAAAAGGAACTCTTAAGACTTCATCATAAGAGGGAAGCCCTTGTTTTACATTAGGGTTATCTGTAATTTCTGCCATTAAAGTTGTTCGCCCTGCAAAAGCTCCTTCAAAAGCCAAGATCAAACGAGCGCCATTTCTTTTTTGTCGAATCACTTTTAAAGCATTTTCATTAGACATAGATCCCGAAGGACAAATCCAAGCTTGTTCTAATCGAGAATTTTTTCTGGCAATGCTGATTATTTTTTCCATAAACTGTTTATAAATTAAACTGAACTGAAGATGGCCTTGCATTGTTGTATCTTCTAAAGCAGCTAATAAACTAGCTTTTAAAAGTTGAGGATGGGAATGCCCCAAAATATGAGGACCAATTCCACAGATAAAATCTAGTTTAACACTTCCATCTAAAAGTTGAACTAAAGCACCTTGGCCCAAGCCTGAACTGATATAAGGATAGTAAGCTTTGCGACCTCTTAAATCAGCAATCGCTTCCAGATTTTTTTGATAACTATCGCGGGAAGAATCTTCAGATTTTGTAGGTCCTTTTAAATCAAGGCTTTGTTTTTTTATAGCCGCTAATAAACCATCTACCCAATAAGCCAGTTCTTGTTTCATTCGCTTTTTGTATCTCATTTGTCCGAAAAATTGTCACTAATTCTTTTCTATTTTCCTGATTTGGCTTATTCTATTCTAACAATGAATTTACTGAATTTGTTTTTTTCAATTTTTCTTTTCTTTTCTTTTCAAGAAGCCACCTCTCTTACTGCCGAACAAGCTTCTTTGTTGCAAAATATTTCTCAAAAAAAGGGGGGAGCTTTAGCAAGCCATAATGAAGCTTTAAAGCATTTAGATGCAAACGAGCCTTACCTTTCTATTTTTTTACTTCGAAAAAACTTTTATGAAAATCTTTTTTTTCCTTCTTACCTGTCTTTAAAAAGCCTGAAATCTCAAGCATCTTTCGGGCCTTTTTTATGGCATATAGGAAGCTTGATTTTTGCTATCCTCTCAGTTTTTCTTTTCTATTTCTCTTTTCAAGGTCTATTTAGAAAAAAACTCTTTAAAATTTGGATCTTATGGTTTTGTGGCTTGACGATTTGCTTTGCAAGTGGTTTTTTAAGCTTAAGAAAAAGAATGACAAATTTTGAAGATCTTGATTTATTAAATGCTCCTTTTAAAGAAGCTCTTTTAATAACTCAAGTGAAACAAGGATCTGATTTAATGGTGTTAAAAGAGGAAGGTCAATGGCTCCAAGTTCAAACTCATCAACACAAGGGTTGGCTTTTAAAAAAAGACCTACTTCCTATTTTGGAGTAAAAAAATGCTAGAAGTTTTTTGGACTAATTTTTTTGTTAAAAAGAAAGATGGAGAAATGAAGTACATTAAAGATTGTCCTTTGTTTGCTAAGCTGTCTTCTAAAGAGTTGCAACAATTACGAAAAATTTTACACCGACGACTTTACACCGCTGGAGAAATTATTTTTAAAGCTTCTGCAGGAACGGGAATGTATATTATTTTAAAAGGAAGCGTGAATATTCTTTATGGCTCTCCCGAATCTCAAGAAGAGTCTTCTTTAATTTCCTCACTCAAAGCCGGTGATTTTTTTGGAGAACTGTCTTTAGCCAATAACGAACCTTACCATAGGATGTTTGCTCAATCAGCGACTAACTCTCAACTCCTGGCTTTTTACAAACCCGATTTAGATATGGTTTTAAAAACTCAACCTGCAATTGGTATTAAAATTTTAAATCAACTTTGCTTTATTTTAAGTCATAGGCTTAAAAAAGCAGAACAAAAAATCCTGCAAATAAAAGCGGAAAAATGATTCCTCTTTCAGCGTCTAGGAATCGACTTCGTCGACTTAATTTTTTTAGAATTAGTTTTTTTCTACTGATTTTTAGTTTTTTACTAACAGCTCTTTTTATTATTAATGGACTTTTTATCACCCTCCTTCTGGCGTTTATTATAAACTTTGTTCTCCTACCTCCTGTGAATCAGCTTTGCAAACTGGGAATTTCAAGAAATGCATCCACCTCCCTCGTCTTTTTGACCTCTTTGACTTTTTTAGTCAGTTTAATTGTTTGGTCTCTACCTTTTTTATCTCAACAGTTTTTAAATCTAAAATATGAATTTCCTAATTATATTCAAAAAACCACACTCTTAATTACTTTATGGCAAGAAAATTTAGAAACTCATTTTTCTTTTATGAAAAGCATAGACTTATCTTCTAATCTGGAAACTTTTTTAAGATCTTTAGGAACTGCTTTTTTGCAAGATCTTCCGTCTACCTTAACTCAATCTTTTACGATTTTATTAATGGCACCTTTTTTTGCTTTCTTTATGGTAAAAAACGAACGAGGACTCACTCGGTATTTATACCCTTTAGTTCCTAATCAAATTTTTGAAATGTTTTTAGGGCTTCATTATAAAATCAGTCATCAAATTGGAATTTTTATTCGTGGCCGATTACTAGAAGCTTTAGCAGTGGGTTTTATTGTAGGAACTTCTCTGGTTATTTTTGATTTTCCTTTTCCTATCTTGCTTGCAGGATTTTCCGCTCTCGCTAATTTAATTCCTTATGTCGGGCCTTTTGTAGCAAGTATTGTTATTTTTCTAGTGGCTTTAGTTAATGATTATGAAACTTCTAGAATCTTGATTGTCTTAGGTATTTTTTATGCTGCTCAAGTTATTGATTCAATGGTTTTGGTTCCTATTTTTTTAGCTCGCACTGTAAATCTTCATCCCTTAACAGTAATTGTAATCTTGATTGCAGGTGCGCAGTTTATGGGAATTTTAGGTATGGTAATTAGTATTCCCTTAGCCAGTGCTTTAAAAGTTTCTGTTATGGCGGTTTATCAACATGTTTCCGATAATATTTAATCTTCCCCTTTGACATTTAAAAAAAATTTTTGCATGGTAAAAGATCTAAAATGCAATATTTAATTTTTTCTTTCTGTTTGTTTTTAATGAGTTTAACTTCTTGTCAGCAACTCAGAAAATATTCTTCAAACCAAGCTTCATCGGCTCAAAATTATTACAACCAAGCTTTAAGTTATCAAAAACAAAAAAAGCACCATAAAGCTCTTAGAGCTTTAGAGGCTTTAAAAAAAGATTTTCCTTATAGCTCTTACAACTCTATTGCTTCTTTATTATTAGCAGATCTTCATTTTCAAGATAAGGAGTATAAAAAAGCAGAAGCCGCTTATAGAGGGTTTCAAAAAATTTACCCTTATGAAAAGTATCTTTATGTCCATTACCAACTGGGGCGATGTTCTTTTTATCAACTCCCTCGTAGTGCTGATAGAGATCTTTCAAAAGCAGAAGTCGCTCTTGAATTTTTTAATACAGTTGCCAAGGCAAAATCCCCTTATCAACTAGGGGCTAAAAGTTATATAGAAAAAATCCTGCATTTAAAAGCGGAGAAGCTTTACAAGGCTGCTAGTTTTTATTTTAAAAAAGATTGGCGAGAATCATCTTTAGATAAATTTCAAACCTTAATTAAAAATTATCCAACAAGTCCTCTTGTTCCAAAAGCTTTACTTAAAAGTTATCAATTGGCTCAAAAACTTAATCGCCCTACAGCAGCTTTTAAAACACAGCTTCTTAAGCAATTCCCCAAATCTAAAGAAGCTCAATCTTTATGAAAGAATCTACTTTATTTTTAAGCGAACAAGAACTGCAAAAACTGGTTAAGGGATTAGCAAAAGAAATCAACCATGAATACAAGAATATTGAAGATCCTTTAATTCTTATTTGTCCTTTAAAAGGATCTTTGTTTTTTACAGCTGATTTAGTTCGACAATTACAGGTGCCTTTTTTGTTGGATTTTATCTCTATAGAAACAAAACCACAGGGAAATTTTTATATCTCTAAAGATATTCAAATCCCTTTAAAGAATAGACAGGTTCTTATTTTAAAAGAAATTTTAAACGCAGGAAGAAAATTACTTTTTTTGAAAAAACGAATCGAAGCAAGCTCTCCAGCCACTATAAAAATTGCAACTTTAATAGATAAACCCTCTCAAAGACAATTGGATCTGCATTCTGATTTTTTTGGCCTTTCAACAGAAGATCGTTATATTTTTGGTTATGGTTTAGATCATGAAGAAAAATTTAGAAATCTAAGAGATCTTCATGTTTTCACTCAATAAATTCAAACTGTCTTAAACTGAGACAGATTAAAAATACATGTCTCATTACAAGACAGATTTGTAACTAAAAATCAAAAAAATTAGGCCTCTCAAAACTTTTCTTATAAAATGAAC
>JBPCUO010000048.1:0-5265 GCA_051011135.1 Bdellovibrionales bacterium | reverse complement strand
GCCTTTTCCATGCACTTTTCCATAGAGCTTAACATCTCAATAATCTTTGGATCTTCTTCTTGGTTTTTGAAAGTCGTAGCATCATGTTTTCGAGATAAAGAGATATCCAAATAGTCCTTAATATTTTTTTGGCATTGATTGATTTTTTTACCTACTTTTTTATGAAACTTTTTATTGTCTTGATTAAGAAGGTTTTGAGCATCAAGATTTCCTTTTAAAATATCATCTTTTAAAGTCATTAAATCTAAACACAATTTTAAAAGTTTTGGATTTTTAGAAACTTCTTTCTTGTTTAAATATGCTACCGTCTTATTGATATCTTGAAATCTACTATAGCTTATAGGATCATTAATATAAGCTTCATACTGATCTAACTGGGTGCAGTCTTTATGGCTAATAATTCCCACTTGTTGTTTTAGGTTTTTTAAAGAGTCATCTAATTTCTTTGGAAAATTATTTGATCGTATTTTCCTAAAAACCTTTACTTTTTTTTGTCTCTCCAAGCATCTATCTATAGAGTTTAACATATCCTTATCTGTGGAATTTTTTTTAGCAGCTAGATATCTTTTAAAACTTCTCTTATTTTTAGGTAAGATCTTTTCCATATATCCATATAGGGACTTATAACATTGAACGACTCTTTTATTGAATTGGTCATAAGTTTTTTTATAATCTTGTTGAGGCTTGATTTTTTGATTGAGTAAATGATTAGGAGGATTAGAGGATGTAGCAACTAGTGCAGGGGAGCAATGTTTTAAAAGAAAGCTTTTTTCAAAATCGTTTCTATTTATAAGATAGTTTTTAGTATCATGGATATGTTTTAATTGAGCTTGATTTTCTTTTTTTAAAGCCAGAGGATCAAAAATGAATCTTAAAGGATCTGCGCTAAAAGAAACAGAGCTCCATAAGATAAGAATTATAGAAAAAATTTTTAAAAAGATCTTCATTGTTACAGTTTGTTTTTATTATAATCATTAAAAACATTCAGCTTTCTACAATCATTATGATTCATAATATAAAGTTTTTGCTTTAATTGTTTTAAAGAAATGTTTAAAGATGGCATCATCGATACTTGTTTTTTAGAATCTCTGTGATAGAGCATTTTACATCTTTCAATAGCAAATAACATATTTTTAATATCTTGATTTTGTTCGAACATTTTGAATCGGTTTAATCTTTTTTGAGCAGGAAGTGTCGTATTTAAATAATTGCTTATATTTTTTGAACATTGAGTGACGAGTTGATTTAATTTATTGTAAAGTTTTTCGTTACTTTGACTAGGTTTTAAATTACGCAATAAATAATCATCATTTTTACTAGGTCTTAAATCACCTAATAAATCATCATCATTTTTTTTAGATTTATAAGCTAGAAGAGAAGAGGAACAAAATTCTGAAATAAAAAAGGATTTATAAGATTTAACCTTCCTGCTTTCAAGATATTTTTTAGTCTTGTTAATTTGGTGATATTTTGCTTTATTGCCTGCTGCTTCCCTATATATATTTTTCATTTGTTTATGAAATTTTCCTTGAGTGGGGACTATAGGCTTAGCTACTTGCCCTTCTTGATAGTTGTAAGGAGTTTTAATTAAAGGATTATTTTGATCTAAGCTTAAGGCCATTGAGTTGAAACTGAACAAAATAATAAAAAGGCTTATAATAAAAGGATGCATTATTTAACCTATCGTCAAAAATCGAGGAAAGATTAAACTTTAAAAAAAACTGGATTTATGAAGCTTAAAAAAGGCTGGATTTATACTGCTTTAAAAAAAGTAGATTTATCATACTTAAAAAAGGCTGGGTTTATACTACTTTTTTTGCGTCTCATTTTGAGATAATTGTTGTTGGATCAAGCTCCTAATTTCTGGGTCTTTAGCATAATCTAAAGCCGTATGGCCTTGGTTGTCTTGGGTAGATAAGTCAGATCCTGATTCAATAAGTAATTCTACAACTTCGATAGGACCTAAAAAAGCAGCCCACATAAGAGGAGTTCGATCATAAGGATATTTTTGATTGAGATTCACTCCATATTGAATAGTTTTTTTTATCTGATTAAATTCTTCTTCTTTGTTGGAAGACTCTGTTGAATTGTATTTTGTAATCAGTGTTACAAGATAAGTTGTGTTTTCTTTAATCTGTTGAGGGTCTTTAAGTTTTCGAGTTATTAAATTATGAGAATGAGGAGTATCGATAAAAGAATTTTTATGAGAGCAGCTCAAGAGAGGAAAAGTTAATAAAAGAAGAAATATTTTTTTCACTATTGTTTTAAAAAGTTTTTAATAGCTTTTTTGTTAGTAAGATCTAAAGCTGTATTATCCCGATCATCTCTTAAATTTTTGTCAGCACCCTTTTCAACTAAAACTTGAACAATATCAAGGTGTCCTCTTTTAGCAGCCCACATTAAAGGGGTTCTCCAGTGTTTGTCTCTCGTATTCATGTCCGCTCCTGCATTAACGAGCAATTGAGTAATATTAAAGAATCCACTTTTAGCAGCGTAAGTTAAAGCCGTTCTATCTTGATTAACAAATTGTCCTTTAAGATTTAGATCAGCTCCTGCATTAACAAGTAATTGAACCAGATAAAAATGTCCTTTTTGAGTCGCCATGATAAGAGCAGTTTCCTCTCGTGCGTCTCTTGCGTTGACATCCGCTCCTGCTTGAAGCAAGGCTTTTGCCGCTTCAAAGTAGCCTTTTTTAGTAGCCCACATTAAAGGATTTTTATGCCGATCATGTTCTTTAATATTTACATCCGCTCCTGCATTAACGAGTAATTGAAAAATATCAAAATCAAAAAATAATAGGGAAATGATTAAAGCAGTGTCACCACTATGATCTTGAAGATTCAAATCCGCTCCGGCATCAACGAGTAATCGTGCAATATCAAAATGTCCTTTTTCAACAGCGTACATTAAAGGAGTTCTATTAAAAATATCTTGATGATTAAGATTCGCTTGAGCTTCGACCAATAATTTAACAATAGGAAAGTGCCCTCTATCACTAGCGTAGCTTAAAGCCGTTTTTCTATTAATAACTCTATAGGCATTAACATTAACGCCTTTTGCAAGAAGTGATTGAGCTTTTTTTGTAAGACCATATTTGCTTGCTGACATCATGCTTGCTGACAATTTGTAACTATCTTGTTTATGACCCGCTTGAGTAGGGCTTCCATGAAACATCATAAATAGAATTAAGATTTTAAAAACAGTCATAAATATCTCCTTTTTTATTAAGCATTATATAAACAAAGGATTTATAAAAAATCAAATAATCTTTTATAGAAGGCTGCTTTTTATAGAAATATTATTTGTCTTGTAGGTTAGGGGTTTATAAAAGAAATAAAACTTGTTTTTTTAAGATAGTTTGCGGGATTGAACAATATAAATCAAATCAGCGTATTTAAAAAAGTATTCCAATTTAAAGACTTAATACCTTCTTTAGATAGATATTCTTCGCCAAGCTCTAAATGAACTTGGATACATTCCACTTTTGGAAATTTAGCTTTAAAGTATTTTAAATGAGGAGAAATTTGATTTGTTTTTATTTTACATTCTATGGCTTGAATGGGGATGTCATTTTCTGTAACGATAAAATCAATTTCTCGTTTTTCTATATCACGAAAATAACACAGCTCTTTTTTTTCTCCCTCATAATCTTGTTTAAAATGAACCCACTTTAAAAGATGTCCTGCAATTAAATTTTCAAATCGAAATCCTTCTTCTTTAACTTCTGCCCAATTGTAGTGATAATGTTTTTGTTCTTTTTTAATAGATTTAAATTTTTTAGAATGAAAAGGGGGTAGTCTATAAATCAAATAATTTCTTTCAAAGATATCCAAGTAGTTAGCAACTGTTTTATGGGCTAAGCTTAAATCCTCTCTTAAAGCATTAATAGATAAAGGACTTCCTACAAGATCAGGCAACCTTAAAAGTAATAAATTCATCTTAGAAAGATTTTGAGAAAGCTCTAAATCAGAAATATCTTCATAAATAACACGGGTTCTATATGCTTTTTGCCATCTCAAAGAAGATCTTAAAGAGCCAGATAAAAAAGGTTCTGGAAAACCTCCTAGCGTTAAAAGATCTTTCATTTCTTTTTTAGAGGAAATACCTAATTCTTTAACAGTAAAAGGATGGAGTCGATAATAATGATATCTTCCTTGAAGAGAATCTCCTGAGTGTCTGTAATAATCTAATCTTGCACTTCCAGTAACTAATATTTTTTTTTCTTTTTTATATTTATCGTAAAATCCTTTAATGTAATTACGCCAGTTTTTAAATTTATGAATTTCATCAAAAATAATAAATTTATCTATAGGGAAATGTTCTTGTATAATTAATTCTCTATCTTTTGAAACATCCCAATTTAAATAACGATACTTTTTAACAAGATCTAAAGATAAAGTAGTTTTACCAACTTGTCGGGGGCCTCCAATAAAAACCATCTTTTGTTCTAAATCTTCTAAAACAGGTTTTCTTAAGTATCTTTTCATGATGATTTTACAATACCAGAATTTTTGATAGGTGTCAAAAAATCTTGCAAGATTTTTCGATAGGTGTCTAAAAATCTGGATTAAGCTTTTAAAGCCTTTTAGTCTGCCTATGTATTTTATGAGAGAGATTACTGCTTTAAAAAAACAGATTTAAACTGCTTTAGGAAATATTTTTATCTAAAGTCCTAACAATTAAACTTAAGCTTGTCTCAAAATAGGATTTTTAAAAAAAAACTTTGCTTTACCCCCCCCCGTGATATTAGTGTAAAAAGTAAACCAAACAAGGAGAAAATTATGTTACAAAAATTATTAATACTATCAGTATTTTCATTTTCTGTTTTTGCGCAAGCAGAACAATCTTTAATTGAGATGATTGAAGATGGCGCTAGCGTTCAAGAGATTCAATCAGCAATTCAGCAAGGTGCAGATGTGAATCCAAAAGCAGGTTTTTTTTCTAAAAAACGATCCACTTTAATAACTGCTATTGAAAACAAACGCCCAGAAGTTGCAAAATTATTAGTATCTTATGGAGCGGATGTGAATGTAAAAAATAATGCCTACAACAAGAAAACAGCTTTAATGCTAGCAATTCTTTATGAAGAGGTAGAACTTACAGATACATTACTTATAGCCGGAGCAGATGTAAACACAAGAGATGACTACAAACGAACAGCTTTGATGTATGCTGGGGAAGTGGAAAATTTATATATGATGACAATACTGCTTCTTTATGGAGCGGATGTAAATGCAAGAGACAAAGATGGAAACTCACCTTTAC
>JBPCUO010000047.1:0-23231 GCA_051011135.1 Bdellovibrionales bacterium | reverse complement strand
ATAGCAACAATATCTTCAAAACAAGTTGGTTGTGCTTTGATTAATAAATCGGTAATTCCATAACCCTCAAATTGAAAAACCCCTGCTGTATCTCCTTGGCTCATGATTTGATAAATCCCCTTATCCTTTAAAGAAATCTCCGCAAGATTTATTCTTGTATTTTTTGTATCTTCAATCAGTTGTATGGTTTCTTTAATATGAGTTAAAGTTTTTAAACCTAAAAAATCAAATTTAACGAGTCCGATTTTTTCAGCATGTTTTAAATCATATTGAATGACATTTTCTCCATCGGGTCCTCTATAAAGAGGAGCGTAATCAACAATAGGTGTATCTGCGATAATAATACCTGCTGCATGAATACTCACATGACGAATCAAACCTTCTAACATTTCTGCTAGTTTAAGAAGCTCTTCCATTTGAGGACTTTCTTCTTTGAGGGCTTTAAGTCTTGGTTCTTTTTGTAAAGCCTCTTTTAAATTAATTCCTAAAATATCAGGAATTAATTTTGCAACATTATCCACTTCCATATAACTCAATCCCAAAACACGACCGGCATCTCTAATAGCACCTCTTACATTTAAACGACCATAAGTGATCACATGAGAAGTACAGTCTGCACCATATTTTTCACTAATGTATTGAATCACTTTAGGTCGATTGTATTGACAAAAATCAATATCAAAATCGGGCATGCTAATTCTTTCAGGATTTAAAAATCTTTCAAAAATAAGATTCAAAGGCATAGGATCTAAATCGGTAATCCCTAAACTATAAGAGACTAAAGAACTTGCACCGGAACCTCTTCCGGGCCCTACAGGTATATCTTGTTTTTTTGACCAATGAATAAAATCTTGTACAATTTGAAAGTAACCTGTGAATCCCATATTTTCTATAATTTTTAATTCATACTTTAATCGACTTTGATATTCCTCTTTTCGCTCTTCTAAAATAGGTTCGCCTCTTGAATCAGCTTCTTTAAATCTATTTTCCAAACCTTTTGCAGCAAGTTCTTTTAAACTCATACCAAGATCTGATTTTTTTAATTTAGGAAGATGGTAAATAGGATTTCCTTCTTTATCTTTAATTTTAAAGTGAACCGAACATTCATCAGAAATTTTTAAAGTATTGTCACAAGCTTCTTTATATTCCTTAGAAAATTTTGAATCAGCATACATATTTCTCATTTTGTGAGAATCTTTAAAATAAAATTCTGATGGACCTAATTTAGATCTATCTCTATCCGATAGGGTTCTATTCGTTCCTATACAAAACAAAGCATCTTGAACAATGGAATCTTTTTTATTGATATAGTGAACATCATTTCCGGCAACTAAAGATATTTTTTCAGACAAAGCAGCTTCTGCTAAAAAAGAATTGTATTCCTGGCCTTTTTTCAAGCCTTTAGGAAGAAAAGTCAGATACAAATTTTCTCCAAAAATCTGTTTTAATTGAGTGATTTCTTTAAGAGCTTGGTCTTTTCCTTTTTGATGATACAGATGAGGTAGTCGCCCTCGCTGCCCACCTGTTAAAACAATCAAACCTTCTTTGTATTTATCTAAGATAGAAAAATCTATTCTTGGAACAAAATAAAAACCATCTTGATAAGCGACGGTATTCATATGACATAAATTTCTATAACCTTTTAAATTTTTTGCTATTAAAACTATTGTTTTAAAACTTTTCATAGGGTTTCTAAAATGAATCGGATCGGATTTGCTTTTTTCAAAACAATTATCTACATAATACATTTCACAACCTATAATAGGTTTTATATTGTGCTCTAAAGCTGCGAAGTAAAACTCCAAACAACCAAACATGTTTCCATAATCTGTAAGAGCTAAAGACTTCATATCTTGCTCCAAGCATTTATTCATCAAACCAGAAATGGTACAAGAAGACTGAAGAAGAGAATAATGAGAATGAACATTTAAATGCGCGAAAGACATCTTTTATTTACTCCCACTCAATAGTTCCGGGAGGTTTTGTTGTGATATCATAAACAACGCGATTCACACCTTCCACTTCATTAACAATACGAGAAGAGATTTTAGATAAAACTTTTTTTGGGAAATCATACCACTCTCCTGTCATTCCATCTTCTGAAGTTATAGCTCTTAAGGCTATACATTTTTCATAAGTTCGATCGTCCCCTTGAACTCCAACCGTTTTTACAGGAAGTAAAACACAAAAGGCTTGCCAAATCTTGGAGTACAAATTGTTTTTTTTAAGTTCCTCTATATAAATAGCATCGGCTTCTCTTAATAAATCCAAATCTTTTTCTTCAATAGCTCCAAGACAACGAACGGCCAACCCTGGTCCCGGAAAGGGATGACGATTTAAAAATTCTTGAGGGATACCCATGCTTTGACCTATTTGACGAACTTCATCTTTAAACAATTCTCTTAAAGGTTCTACCAATTTTAAATTTAAATCTTTTGGCAGTCCTCCTACATTATGATGAGATTTAATGGTCACGCCAGATCCTTTAGGAGATAAGCTTTCAATCACATCAGGATACAAAGTTCCTTGAGCTAACCATTTGCAATTTTTCATCTCTTTTTTAAAAACATCTATAAAAACTTTTCCAATTTTTTTTCTTTTTTCTTCAGGATCTTTAACTCCCTTTAAAGCCGATAAAAAATCCGATTGAGCTCCAATTCCTCTGACATTAATATCTAATTTTTTATACATTTTTAAAACTTCTTCATACTCTCCTTTTCTTAAAAGGCCATTATCTACAAAAAGACAATGAACTCTTTTTTTAGATAAAGCTTGCGTTAAAAGCCAGGCAGTTACTGTCGAATCCACTCCACCACTTAAAGCACAAAAAACATCTTCTTGATCGGGAACCTGTTGCTTTATTTTTTCTATTAAGTTTTTTATAATTGTATTGGAATTCCAAGATTGAAAAGGAGCTTGGCACATATCTTGAGCAAAAAGTTTTAAAAGATCTAATCCTTTTGTGGTATGACTCACTTCTGGATGAAACTGAAAAGCCCATAATCTTTCCATAGAAAAAGCCATGATTAAACCAGTTTCGTCTTTTGCTAAAATCTGAGCCTCTGGAGGAATCTTATCAACAGAATCTCCATGACTCATCCAAACCTTTTGTTTTTTATAGTTAGGAAGGAGTTCTTTTTCCCAAAAAATAGTGTTAGGGCCATAAGTTCTTTTTTGAGATTTAAAAAGCTGACCACCTTTTTGATGAGCGACGAGTTGCATTCCATAACAAATCGCTAAGACAGGAGCCTGCTTTAAAAGTTCATCAACAGATCTTTTGGGAGAGTCTTTTTCTAAAACAGAAGAAGGGCCTCCGCTAATAATAATTCCATAAGGTTTTTTTTTAATAATACTTTCTAAAGGCTCATCATAAGATACAATCTCTGAATAATAACCTAATTCTCGAAAACGACGAGCAATAAGCCAAGTGTATTGAGAACCAAAATCAAGAATTAAAAATCCTTGTTGCAAAATAAACTCCTTTTTTATTTTGAAAAATAAAAATCACTCAATACGATAATTAGGTGCTTCTTTAGTAATAGTAATATCATGAACATGAGATTCTCTTAAACTTTGAGAAGTTAAATGAACAAACTTTACATTTTTTTGAAGAACTTCTAGATTTTTTGCACCTGTATAACCAAGACCAGCTCGCACACCTCCTACGAGTTGATCTAAAATAGCATTCACAGATCCTCTATAAGGAACTCTTCCTTCAATACCTTCAGGAACTAATTTCGATAAATTCAAAACATCATCTTGAGCGTAACGATCTTTAGATCCTTTTTTCATAGCTCCTAAACTTCCCATTCCTCTATAAATTTTATAAGTTCTACCTCTATAAAGAACTGTTTCGCCGGGACCTTCATCAGATCCTGCTAATAAATTACCAACCATAACAGCACCGCCACCAAGAGCTAAAGCTTTTACAATATCTCCAGAGTATTTAACTCCTCCATCAGAGATAACAGACTTTCCTAATTTACGAGCCGCTTGAGAACATTCTATAACGGCACTGATTTGAGGAACGCCAACTCCAGAAACAATACGAGTGGTGCAAATACTTCCCGGTCCAATTCCTACTTTCACAATATCTGCTCCCGCTTTTATTAAAGCGGTTGTCCCTTCTGCTGTCGCTACATTTCCAGCCATAATAAATATGTTGGGATAATTTTTTTTAATCTCTTTTACGCATTCAATAACATGTTTAGAATGCCCATGAGCGGTATCTACACAAATTAAATCTGTTCCTATTTTATAAAGAGCATCTGCTCTTTCTATAGATTCGGAACTTGTTCCTATAGCAGCACCAACAAATAAACGACCGTGTTGATCTTTATTAGCCAAAGGAAATATATTTGCTTTTTCTATATCTTTAATTGTAATCAAACCCACCAGATGAAATTTATCATCAACAACAGGTAATTTTTCAATACGATATTTATGCAAGATCTTTTTAGCGTCTTCTAAAGTAATATTTTTTTGTGCTGTTATAAGTTTCTCTTTAGAAGTCATCACTTTATGAATAGGTTGACTTAAATCATTTTCAAATCTCAAATCTCTATTCGTAATAATTCCAACAAGCTCTTTTCCTTTTATAATAGGAACTCCGCTAATAGCATATTTAAACATAATACTTTGAGCTTTCTCAAGAGGCTGATCAGGAGATAAGGTGATAGGATCTAAAATCATACCACTTTCATATTTTTTAACTTTTTCAACTTCTCTTGCTTGAGAATCAATGCTCATATTTTTATGAATGACTCCAAAGCCACCTCTTTGAGCCATGACTTGAGCCATTTTATGCTCTGTCACTGTGTCCATAGCTGCAGAAATAATAGGAATTGATAAAACTAAACCCTCACAAATAGAGCTAGAAACATCAACTTGACTAGGTAAAACCTCTGAATAAGACGGAACAAGAGAGATATCATCAAAAGTGAAAGCTATTTTTTCTTTCTTTTCAGGCATCTCCAACCTCGTTGTTAGTACATTTTAATTCAAATACATAGGCTTTTGTTCTAAAATTTTTTGTTTAAATCTCTTAGGTAATTCACGATGAGATTGTTTAAAGAAATCTTTGGTACAAAAGAATTTACATTTATTTAAAAGACAAAACGAAAGTATTTCATCGGCATAAAAGCGAATAGGCTTTAAAGATCCTGAAAAAGTAACAACAACGATATCTCGTCCCTTATCTTCTTTTATAAAAAAACAATTTTTAGGTTGTGATTTCATTTTTTCTAAAATCTTTTGAACAAAATAAAAAGGTTGTTCTTTATTTAAATTTTGCTCTATAGCGATACGACTTTGTAATTCCGATAACCAAACAATAAAACGACCTTCTCCTTTTTTCTTTTTAAAAAGAACTGTGGATGCTTGAGGGATCATCCCTCCTACAATTCCATAAGGAACGATTTCTACCCAATTATGTTTTTGAGATTTAGTATTTTTTATTTCTTTTTTTTGCTTCATCTGGCTTTTTCTCCATAAAGTGTAAATGTTCCAACTCTATTGACCTTTATAGGTAGGATCGTACCTATATCTCTATCACTTCCAGAAAAATAAACCAACTTATTTTGAGTGGAACGACCCATAAAAAGACCTGTCTTTGAATCTTCTTTTTCAACTAAAACAGTGAGCACTGTATCTTGATATTTTTGAACCAGCTTTTCAGCTATTTCAAGATGCTTATCTTGTAACCTTTTTAAACGATTTGATTTTACTTTTTCAGGAATAGGATCTTTATAAGACATTGCTTTTGTAAAAGGACGCGGCGAATATTTAAAAGCATATAAGCTTTCATAAGGTACTTTATCTAAAAGACTAAGTGTGTCTTCAAATTGCTCTTCTGTTTCTCCTGGGAAGCCAACAATTAAATCTGTTGATAAAACAGAGCCTGGCATTTTTTCTAAAATCATATGAGCTTTTTCAATATATTCTTCACGAGAATAACCCCGATTCATTCTTTTTAAAACTTCTGTGTTTCCTGTTTGAACAGGTAGATGAATGAAATCCATAATTTTACTTCGATATTGTTGCATAGTTTCCACAAGCTCTTGATTAAAATCTTTAGGATGAGAAGTTGTAAATCGTACTCTTTGAATGTCTGTTTCTTGCGCTAAAGATTCTAAAAGTTTTGCAAAATCAGCACCACATTCTGATCGATACGAATTGACATTTTGTCCTAATAAAGTGACCTCACGAACTCCTCTGTTATAAAGATTTTGTACATCTTCTATTAAGTGTTTTAAAGGACGACTTCTTTCTCTTCCTCTCGTAAAAGGAACCACGCAAAAAGTACAAAAATTATCACAACCCTTGCTGATATTTACAAAAGCAGTCACTTTAGGATTTGCAATCATCGTTTGCACATAATAAGGATCTTTTGGTCTTTGACGAGCTGATACAATAGGCGTTTCTTGAAGCTCTAACTTCGCGACAATTTTAGGCAATTCATCAATAGCATCTGTCCCTAATACAAAATCAATAAGAGGAACTTGTTTTAATAATCGAGATTTTTCTTGTTGAGCAACGCAGCCTGTAACGCCAATTTTCAAATAAGGCTTCTTCTCTTTTATTTTTTTATAACGACCTACTTCTGAATGAACTTTATGAACTGGTTTTTCACGAACGCTACAAGAGTTAATAATAATAAGATCTGACATTTCAGGGCTAGGAACCATAGCCCAACCTGACATTTCCATGAGACAAGCCATTCGCTCTGTATCATTTACATTCATCTGACATCCATAAGTGGAAATAAAAAAATTTTTACTTTTTGTCAGTTTTGCTTCCTCTAACATTTTACTTCTCTAATAAATTTAATAAGTTCTCATCTTCAATATCAAAATCTCCATCTTCTTCTAATTTTTTAACAACAGAAAAAAAGTTTTTATCGGAGCTTAAATCTTTAAACATATAATCTAGAATGCTTAAAGAATATTTATCAACCAGCTTAGATAGAAATTTTTCTAAAAAATCATCTTCTAATAATTTTTTTCTTTGAGTAATAATTTTCCAACCTGCAAAATAATGAAGGCGACAATAGCTGTCCACAACAGAAGGAGAATCGCAACTTTCCACAGAGCAATAACTTCTCCCCTGCATATCTCTCAAAATCATTTTATCTTCATTTTCTTTATTTAAAAGATCCTCTAATTCCTTTTCTCTGGAAGCGAGTTTTGCAGATATTTTTTGAACTTTTGGAGCCGCTGGTTTTTTAGGAGCTTTTATCTTTTGAGAAGCGGCGGCTTTCACATCTTTTTTACCAAGAACGGCCGGTTTTATTTTTTGTGCTAATGGCTTTTTAGCGGGAGCTGGTTTTGCTTTTGCTACCAACTTCTTTTTAGCAGGAGCTGGCTTTGCTTTTGCCGCCACCTTCTTTTTAGGAGCTGACTTTGCTTTTGCCGTCACCTTCTTTTTAGCATGAGCTGGTTTCGTTTTTTTTGCTACTACTTTCTTTTTAGGAGTTGATTTTGCTTTAGCGACCACCTTCTTTTTAGGAGCTGGCTTCGCTTTTGCTACCACCTTCTTTTTAGGAGCTGGCTTTGCTTTTGCCGCCACCTTCTTTTTAGCGGAAGCTGGTTTCGTTTTTTTTGATTTTTTAGAAAAGATTTTTGTTAATTTAGTTATTTTCATTTTTTTTCACCTCAATAAACATGAATGTTTCCTGTATCTGTTTTTAAAGAAATCTCGCCCTGACCTGGGCCCTGCATTTTTCCAGTCACTTTTAAAGATTTTCCAGAGTATTCTTTATGCATATGAGCGGGAGCATAGATCTTTCCTTTTTCTGCATACGCTAAAAATCGAGATCCTGTTTTTTTAAAGTGAAAATGCATTTCACTTTCCTTAGAAGAAACCTCTACTTTTTGATCCACCCTCATAGTCACATGTATAAAACCTGATCGAGTGGCTCCTACAAGATTACCTCTGAAATCTTTAATACTAACTTTGGCTTTATCGGTTGTAAAAAAAATATCTCCTGAACCTTTTGTAAGTTTTAAAGACCCATCGTTAAAATCAAATTGAGATTTTGTTTCTGAAAAGTTTTTTAACTTAGCGATAAGAGAAAATCCTTTAAAATTAAAATCTCCTTTATGATCTGAAAAATTAATTTTAGATTTTTTTGAAAAAACATTCCACAAAGAAGAGTTTTTAGTTCCTGAAATTTCAGACACATGAGAAGATATAAAAACAGGAGAGTCCCATTTTTCAAAATGAGCTTGAACAAAAGCTCCAAAAATAGAAACTTGTTTACTAGGGCCTTTAATTTTTAAAGTTGGTACTTTTTTAGAAGATTTACTAAAAAATTTCCAAGAAGATTTTGAATCATAATCTGAATCTTTAATTTCTAAAACTCCATTTCTTAATCTCATCGAAAAAGAACCTTCCCCATCAAATTGAATCTCTTTTGAGTTGCTTTTTTTAAAAGAAACATCCATTTTTAAAACTTCAATTTTTATATATTGAATATCTGAAGCTAAAAAATTTTTGCTTTCCCCTTGAGAAAAGTTACAGAAAAACACAAGAAGAAAAACTCTATGCTTTTTTTTCAAAAAAAATCTAAAAAATCTCACCTAATCCCCGCTTTTTCTCATCAAATTAAATTTACATTCCCCTAAAATCAAGGTTATTTTTGTACTTTGCAAAATACACCTTTTCTGGTTAAAATCCTAGAGATTCAAAGAAGGAGGCTTTTATTTATATCATTGCAGCTCAAAGAACAGCGATTGGTCAATTTCAAGGGGGATTATCGAGCCTTTCTGCTCCAGAGTTAGGCGCTATTGTTGTTCGAAATATCTTGCAGGAAACCAAAATCCCTGTAGAAGAAATTCAAGAATGCCTTGTAGGGCAGGTTTTAACAGCAGGATCTAAACAAGCCCCTGCTCGACAAACAGCCTTAAAAGGAGGTTTATCTTCCTCTACTCCTTGTCTTACTATCAATAAAGTTTGTGGATCTGGTTTAAAAGCTATTATGATGGCTTGCGATTCTATTGCTTTAAAAAGATCTCATATCGTCATAGCTGGTGGTCAAGAATCGATGAGCTTATCTCCTCATCTTGTTTTAAATTCTCGATCTGGTTTTCGTTTAGGAGATGTTATTTTAAAAGATAGCATTTTAGAAGATGGACTCCTCAATCCCTATGATAATCAACATATGGGAGTGATGGGAGAAATGTGTGCTGAAAAATATAAATTCAGTCGTGAAGAACAAGATGAATTTGCGAAAAAAAGTTATGAAAAAGCCCAAAAAGCTCAAAAAGAATCTTGGTTTAAAAATGAAATTGTTCCCGTCACTATTAAAAATAAAAAAGAAACAAAAATTATTGAAAAAGATGAAGAGCCTGGTCGTATTCGATTTGAAAAAATACCAACACTTCCCACTGTCTTTAAAAAACAAGGAACAATTACCGCTGCTAATGCTAGCAAAATTAATGATGGTGCTGCTTTTTGTCTTTTAGCAAGTGAAGAGGCTGTTAAAAAACACAATTTAAAGCCTTTAGCGCGAATCCTTACTCAAAGCACTTTTGCTCAAGATCCTCTGTGGTTCACAACAGCTCCTATTGAATCTCTTAAAAAAGCTCTGACTCAAGCTCATCTCAAAATTGACGATATTGATTTGTTTGAAGTGAATGAGGCCTTTAGCGCTGTTGCTATGGCTGTTGCTAAAGAACTTTCTATACCAGAAGCTTGCCTTAATGTTCATGGAGGAGCTGTTGCTTTAGGTCATCCTATAGGCGCCAGTGGAGCTCGTATTTTAACAAGCTTAGTTCATGCTTTAAAAACACATCATAAAAAAAGAGGAGCGGCTTCTATCTGTTTAGGTGGCGGAGAAGCTCTCAGCCTTATTATAGAAACTTGCTAAAGTGATTTTTTTAATTTGTTATTTAAGTAAAAACCTGTATAACTTTTTTTGCTTTTTGAAACTTTCATAGGGTTTCCTTGTGCGACAATCGTTCCACCTTTTTGACCTCCTTCAGGGCCTAAATCCACAAGATGATCACAAGATTTTAAAACATCTAAATGATGTTCAATGACTAAAACGGTATTGTTTTGATGAACCAATTGATGAAGAAGTTTGATAAGCCTATCAACATCTTCAAAATGAAGGCCTGTTGTTGGCTCATCTAAAATATAAAAAGTATGGTCTTTTGTTTTTTTTGAGAGCTCTCTAGAAAGTTTAACTCTTTGAGCTTCTCCTCCTGATAAGGTTGTAGAACTTTGCCCTAAAGTTAAATAACCTAATCCCACATCTTTTAAAAATTTTAACTTATGGTGTATGTATTTATGATTTTTAAAAAAATCTACCGATTCTGAAACTGTCATATTGAGCACATCCGAAATGTTTTTCCCTTTATAAGTTATATTTAAAATCTCAGGGTAATATCTTTTTTGCTGACAAACTTCACAAGGAGTATAGACATCTGCCAGAAATCTCATCTCTAATTTAACAGAACCTGCTCCCATGCAATTTTCACAACGACCTCCTTTGACATTAAAACTAAAATAATTAGGCGTGTATCCTCTTAAACGAGATTCAGGAAGTTGAGAAAATAAATTTCTTATAATAGAAAAAACACCAATATAAGTTACAGGATTAGAGCGAGGAGTTCGGCCTATAGGTTTTTGATTGATTTGAATCACTTTTTTAATCCTATCTAAGCCTTGTGCTTTGTCGCATAAATCTTTTGAAATTTCATAACCTTCTATATTGTTGGACAAGCATGGATAAATAATCTCATTAACTAAAGTGCTTTTTCCAGAGCCTGAAACGCCACTCACTCCTATCAAACAATCCAAAGGCAGTTTGACATCAATATTTTTTAAATTGTTTTTATTTAATTTTTTAAATTCTAAATATTGTTTTGGATCTTTAGAACTTGAATCTTTAAAAGAAGCAGCATTAACATCTATCTTTTTTTTACCCGACAAATAAGATCCTGTTAAACTTTTTTTATTTTTCTTTATTTCCCCAAGAGTCCCTTCTGCAATAAGATGACCTCCATGGGTACCAGCTCCCGGTCCTAAATCTATAATTTTATCTGCAAAACAAATACTTTCTTCATCATGCTCGACCATAACAATCGTATTACCTCGATCACAAATGCGCTTTAAAACTTTTAGAATTTTATTATGATCTTTAGAGTGGAGGCCTATGCTTGGTTCATCTAAAACATATAAAACTCCAATCACAGGAGATGAAAGTTGAGACACTAATCGAACTCTTTGAGCCTCCCCTCCTGATAAACTGGAAAGAGATCTATCCAAGCTCAAATAATCTAAACTGAGCTCATTTAAAAAAGAAAGATGAAATAAAATTTTCTCTATAATTTTATCTGCAATGATTTTTTTAGAACCTTTAAACTTTAATTTTTTTATAAACTTTAAAAGATCCGCACAAGATAGGCGACTTAAATCTGAAATAGATTGGCCAGCCACTTTAACATTAAGAGCTTCTTTTCGAATTCTACGGCCTTCGCACTCAAGGCAATAGGGATTTTCAAAATCATCTCCCTCTTCATCTTCGTTATCTTCAGAATCGACCAAGCCTGTTCCATTACAAGAAGGGCAAGCTCCCATAGGGCTATTAAAACTAAATAACTTGGGATCGATATCTATAAAATTATAATCACAAAGAGGGCAAGAAAAATGTTGCGAATAACTTTTTTCATTTTTGCCTTTTTCAATTTTAATATAACCATCACTTAAAGAAAGAGCAACCTGAACCGATTTATAAATTCGATCTTGATTTTTTTTATGAATGGTTAATTTATCCAACAAAATATCAATATAATGATCTTTTCTTTTAGAGAGTTTACGAAACTGACCTAAGTCCACCCATTCCCCATTAATTCGAGCTCTATCAAAACCTATAGATAAACAGTAGTTCATCTCTTTAACAAACTCTCCCTTTTTACCTCTAGCCACAGGACTTAATAGAGAAACCACTTGATCCTTAAAACAAGATTCTATATCTGCCACAATCTCTTCAACGGTTTGGGATTTTAAAGAGACTTCATGCTTAGGGCAAAACACCTCCCCTAAATGAGAATAAAGGAGCCTTAAATAACTGTATATCTCTGTTGCTGTTCCTACAGTAGAACGAGGATTATGGCTCACTGTTTTTTGATGAATAGCAATCGAAGGAGATAAACCATAAATAAAATCAACTTCAGGTTTTTTCATTTGATCTATAAAATGTCTTGCATACACAGATACGCTTTCTAAATAACGACGCTGCCCCTCTCCATAAACGGTATCAAAAGCGAGACTGGATTTTCCACTTCCGCTTAAACCTGTGATAACTGTGATTTTATTTCTAGGTATAAAAATATTAATATTTTTTAAATTATGCTCTCTAGCACCTAGAATATAAATACCGTCTTTTGAAAAATTTTTATTTTTATCAACAGAAAGCAATCAAGCTCTCCAGCCATTTTTAAGGCCTTTAACAATATGGCTTTCCACTGCAAAAGGATGTAAGCTTTCATTATGATTCACTTTCAGTTTATAATCTAAAATAGCTTTTTCATTTTTAAAGTAATGAGCGACTTTGCGTACAGCATCTTCGCAAAACATTAAATTTTTTGCATTTAACTTAGCGAACTCAGCTTCATCTTCTCTTTTAACAGCAGTTTGAACAGGAGTTCCTAATATCTTCTCGATTTTATCTATGCATTTTAAAACAGAAAATTGCGACACTTTTTCCTCTTTGATTTTGAATTTAAAATCTATGAAACTTTTTTGAGCATGAGGTGTTGCTACTAATGATTCTTTACTTTCAAACCATTCCATGACTTTTTCTCTCTGAAGTTTTTTAGGAAATTTACGAAAAAATTCTTTTTTAATAATCTCACGAGATAAAGAAGCAGAACAAGGGCAAGTGGAAGAATAGCTAACGCTGGCTCCTATAATAAATTCAAAATTCTTTTTTTTCTCAAAATAATTTGCTTGAATAAAACAAGGATAAACTCTCCAACCCCAAATAGAACTTTTTAAAGCTTTTCTTTTTACAGGCCAATCCAGATGAATTTCAACACGAGAAGATGAAGACAGCCCTTTTTGATCTTTGACAATATTTTTTAAAAGTTTTTTTAAATCTGAAATTTTAAAAATTTTATTAGAAAAATGTTTATCAATAGCAAGGTACATACGAGACATATGAATACCTTTAATTTCTGATTTATCTAAAGACACAAAAACAGATAAGCGAGAAGGGCTTGTAAATCGAGAACTTAATTGAATGGGAATTTGTAAACCTTGAATGCCCACAAGATCAATCGGTAATTTTGCCAGCGACTTTCCTTTAGCAATATCGGGAGCATCATAAGATAAAGACACAAAAAACCTTTCTAATTCTTATCAGTAAAATTTATTGTTCAGAATTGATGCTACTATTGTAATTAAAATAAACTTTGCCAGCAGCAACTTCTCTAAGAGCATTAACAACAGGTTTATTTCTGGGAGAAACCAGGCATCTAGATCCTCTTAAAAGTTGCTTAACTCTCTTAGAAACTAAAACCGCTAATTCAAATCTATTAGGAACTTTTTCTAAACAATCTTCAACAGTAACACGAGCCATTTTTTACCCCTTATAGAAGTTTTTTATTATAAAACATTAGACTTTTCAATAATTTTCTTAAACTCTTGCCAAGCTTCTTCAAAATTATCATTTACAATTTTAAAATCATAAAGCCTTCCTTTAGCAATCTCTTTTCGGGCAGAAACAAGCCTTTTTTCTAAATTATTAGTGTCTTGGACTCCTCTTTTCTCAAGTCTTTCTTTTAAAACCTCCATATTAGGAGGATAAATAAATAGGGTCAAAGATTGAGGATAACTTTTTTTAATGGATTCAGCGCCTTGAATGTCTAGATCCTTGATAATAGTTTTTTTTTCTTTCCAAATCCTACAGACCTCATCATGAGAAGTTCCATACAACTCTCCATGAACCTCAGCAAATTCTACAAATTTCCCCTCTTTGATAAACTTTTCAAATTGTTTGGAATCAACAAAATAATAATACTCCCCCGGTTTTTCACCTTCCCTAGGGGCTCGTGTTGTATAAGTCACCGTATTTTTGAATTGAGGGTATTCTTTGAGAGCTCTTTTTACGAATAAAGTTTTCCCAACACCGCTTGGACCAGAGAGAACCACAAAGGAGCCTCGATTTTCTGACTTATTCAATATTTTGAACCTGTTCTTTGATTTTTTCTAAAGTAAATTTAATTTCAACAACATGCTTTGTTAAAGAAGGGGTTTGAGATTTAGCTCCTATGGTATTAACCTCTCTTAACATCTCTTGAACATAAAAATCCATTTTTTTTCCATGAGACTGTGTGCTCTCTACGATTACTTTAAAATGTTTTAAATGCTCTAATAGCCGAGTGATCTCTTCATCAATACTGTTTTGATCGGAATCTAAATCTGCTTGTTTTTTTTCTTTTTGCTTGGATATTTTTTGTATTTTTTTCAGATAGAAATGAATCGTTTTTACATAATTCATAATATCTTGTTTTAAAGCCGCCCCTTCTCGACTTCTTTCTTTTAAGCAAGAGTTAAGAGCTTTTTGAAAAGCCCTATTAACTTTAACTTTTTCTAACTGACTTAAGCTGATTTGCTTTTCAACAACAGTAATAACACCTGTTTTATGAGCCAGATCATTAGTGCTTAAATTGTTTTTAATTTTTAAATCTTTTGATAATTTTTCATAAATATCTTTCCATTTTTTAGCTTGTTCTTTATTTGTTTTTAAAACAAAAGTAGAAGAAGGGTTTTCTGGAACTCTATTCACAGAAATAAAAAAATGCCCTCTAGAACATTTTTTAGAAATTTCTTTACGAAACTCTGATTCTAAAGAAGAGTAATAAGACGATAAATAATATTTAACAGAAATAAATCTAGAGTTTACTGATTTGACACTTATAAAGGTTTTAAAATCTTGATTTCCAATAGATGAAGAACCAAATCCAGTCATGCTTTTCATAATCCAAATAACTTACTGGAAAGCATTTATAAAAACAACTAGAAAAGATGATTTTGAATTTTTAAAAAGTCCTCTTTAAAATCAAACCACTTTATGCTTTTATCTTTTTGAAACCAAGTTTTTTGCTTTTTAGCCAATAACATTGTGTTTTTGACAATTTCAGAAAACAAATCTTCTTTTGATAATTGACCCTTTATATAAAGAAGTCCTTCTTTATACCCGACGCTTTGTAAAGGTTTCCAATCTTCAAAACCTTTTTGAACCAGGCTTGCTATTTCCTCAATCAATCCTTGTTGAATCATCTTTTCCGTTCTTTTTTTTACTTTTATCAATAAGTCTTCTTTAGAAATACTCAAACCAATTTTTTGATACTTCCAAGGAAGAGAAAAAGGCATAAATTCTTTTTTAATTTGTGAAAGAGTTTTACCTTCTGTGCGCATAATACACAGAGCGCGAAAAATACGATAATCATCATTAGGGCTTATGTTTTGAGCCTGCTTTGGATCCTGCTTTTTTAATTCTTGATAAAGAAATTCTAATCCCTTTTCTTGTTTTAAGGTCTGTATTTCTTTTTCAATAGCGGCAGGAACAGGTTTTAAATCATACATCCCTTTTTCTAAAGCTTGAATATAAAAACCACTCCCTCCCACAATGAGCATTGGGTTTTTAGGCATTTCTGCAGCTAAAATTTTTAAAGCCTTTGATCTAAATTGCCCAGCTGTCCAAACTTCAGGAGCTGATAAAATATCAAAAAGAAAACAAGCCGTATCTAAGTGTTGAGAAAAATCAGGTTTAGAAGATCCGATATTCAAATCTTTATAAGCTTGAATACTATCGGAATTCATCAGGGAACTTCTGGTATTTTTTGCAATTTTAAAAGCCAGTTCTGTTTTACCAACAGCTGTAGGTCCAACAATAAAACTAAGAGGATTCATCTGGATTTAAGCAATACGATCAACATCTCTTTTTAAAAAAGATATAGGATATTCTACAAAGACAGGTCTTCCATAAGGGCAAAAACTAGAAAAAGAAAATTGATCCATCTCAACTAAATTTGTTTTTGAAAAGATATTAATACCGCAGGAGAAAACTTCCTTCTTAAAACATAAAAATCCATTTTTCCATCTATCCTTAATAAAAAGGTGCTAAAAGGCTTTGCTAAAGATAAACCCAGGGCAGGGCCTACATCTACATTAAGACTTTGGGGTCGAGTTATTTCTGAGCCTATTCCTCCCATAACATATATTAAAAAAGAACGAGCTGCTAAAAAAGGATATTGAATCATAAAATCCACATTCCAAGACAATAAATCAAAAGAAGAAACCAAACTCAAATCTATTTCTAAGGGGATAAAATAAAAACCACTTAATTTGAATCCCACTTTTCCATGTTTATTAAAATTAAAAGGGGTTAATAAGTCATCTAGACCACCAGAAATACCTACATAACGATTCTTTTTTCCCTTTGAAGATTTTTGTTTAGATTTTTTTACAAAAGCTTTTCCTTCTTTTTTTATAGGCATTTTAAAACGACCTGTTTTATCGATTTGCTTTTTCAAAAAAACATACTCTGAATTTAATTCCATTGTTTTTCTTTTATACTCAGGAATAACATCGACTTCTGAAACATAACCTATAACAATTTTAGGTTTTTTTATAAAAACTTTATAAAAAGTCCCAAACCCATGAGAAGGAGTGAATATTTTTTTTGACATGGTGACATGGTTTCCAGATCTTAAATAAAAAATTTGTTCTGTATCAAAATCAGGCCCTTTATAAATTAAACTATCGACAGCCGTCACATATCCTTTTTGTAAAGCACCTTTGTATTGAGAAATTATCTTTTGAAAAGCATTAGAATTCTTATCAGAAGTTTTGGTTTTTTTGTTTTTTTGTTTTTTACGAGACACTTTATAAGTTTTTACTTTCTGATACTTGCTTTTGCTTTGTTTTTTATAAATCACGAGATAGGTTTGGCTTTTTCTTTTGAGCTTAATAGAAAATTTTTTACTTTTTTTAGTGTGAGATATTTTTTTTAAAAGATCTTTTGAAGAAGCAACATCTTTTTTATTAAAAGATTCAATAAAATCTCCTCGTTTAAGAGAGAGATTTTTAAATATTTTATGATTGGACTTTAAAACAAAACCTGCTTGAGAAGATACAGATCGTCTTGCTTTTTTATAAGAAGCTTTATTTTTTGTTTTCCCTTCGGCAAATCCTAAAAACAAAAAAGAAAAAAGAAAAAAAGAAACTAAACACCAGTGCTTCCGAATCCCCCACCTCCTCTTTGAGTGTCACTTAAAGTTTCACTTTCTATAAAAACAGCTTGGTAAACAGGGCAGATCACAATTTGAGCGACTCTTTCTTGATCTTTGATTAGAAAATCCTCTCTGCCATGATTGATAAGAATGATTTTTACTTCTCCTCGATAATCGGAATCAATAGTTCCTGGAGAATTTAAAACTGTCAGACCTTTTTTAAGAGATAATCCACTTCTAGGACGAGATTGCATTTCAAAGCCTCTAGGCAGCTCAAAGCTTAATCCTGTAGGAATTAAAACCCGCTCCCCCGGTTTTAGCGTAATGGATTCTTCTAAACAGGCTTGCACATCAAAACCACTAGCCCACTCGCTTTTATATTCTGGCAAGGGCCCTTTAAAGTGTGCTAATTTTTTTATTTTTACCTGTAGATTTTTTGATTTCTCTAAAGAAAAAGAAGTTTCTATATCCATAAGCGACCTCTTTTATTTATCTCAATTTTTTCAGCAGAGTGGTATAAAATAACTCTATGCTTCTATAGTATTTTCTTATTTTTTATTTTATTTAGAGTTTTCCACAGCTTTAGCGCTTAGGCGTATTTTTCCACCACCGTCTACATTTAAAACTTTAACTTTAACTTTATCACCTTCTGAAAAAACATCAGTGACTTTATTAGTTCTTTCATTGGAAATTTCTGAAATATGAAGAAGACCTGAAGTTTTTGGTAAAATCTCTACAAAAGCTCCAAATTCTTTAATTCCTGTTACAACTCCTTCGTAAACCTTCCCAACTTCAACCTCTTCACAAATGCCTTCTATAATTTCAACAGCCTTTTCAACTCCTTCTCTGGTTGGAGAAGAAACAATAACGATTCCATCATCATTAATATCAATTTTAGCTCCTGTTTCAGACATGATAGAATTAATGGTCTTACCACCAGAGCCAATAATCTCTCTAATTTTTGTTGTTTTAACTTTCATTTTTTGAATGCGAGGGGCGTGATCAGAAAGTTTTTGTGGTTCAATAATTGCTTTTTCCATTTCTTTTAAAATATGTTTACGGCCCACAAGAGCTTGTTCTAAAGCTTTTTCCATTGTCTTAAAATCAATACTATCTATTTTAATATCCATTTGAAGAGCGGTGATTCCTTTTTCAGAACCTGCAACTTTAAAATCCATATCTCCTAAATGATCTTCATCACCTAAAATATCAGAGAGAATAACAACTTTATCTTTTTCTTTAATGAGACCCATTGCAATTCCTGCAACAGTATCTTTAACAGGAACTCCTGCTGCTAAAAGAGACATCATACCTGAGCAAACCGTTCCCATAGAACTAGAACCATTGGATTCTAAAACCTCTCCAACAATTCGAATAGTATAAGGAAATTTTTCATGTTCAGGAATTACGGATTTTAAAGCTTTTTCTGCCAGAAACCCATGACCTATTTCTCTTCGGCTTTGACCTCCAAAACGACCTGTTTCTCCAACGCAAAAAGGAGGAAAGTTATAATGAAGATAAAAAGATTTTCGACAAGAATTCCAAATATCATCAATGATTTTTTCATCCTCACCGGTTCCTAAAGTTGTCGTTCCTAAAACTTGAGTTTCTCCTCTTGTAAAAAGAGCAGAACCATGAGCTCTTGGTAAAATATTAGCCTCACAAGAAATAGGACGAACCTGATCCATTTTTCTGCCATCGATACGAAGGGATTTACCAACGATCATTTCTCGAGCGGTTTTGTATTTTAAATCTTCATAAATGCCAGTGACTTTTTTTGAAACTTCTTCATCTTCTTCTTTGACAAAATTTTCTAAAGCTTTGTCTTTAATCACCCTTAAAGCTTCATATCTTCTGGTTTTATCACGCTCATTAAGAGCTTTTTCCATATCTGCTTTTAAAAAATCTTCTACCTCTTTTGTATAAGAAGCATTTTGTTCTGGAACAATAACTTCTCTTTTCTTTTTAGAGCCTGTTTTCTTTCTTAAATCTTCTTGCATTTCAAAAATAGGCTTCATAGATTCATGAGCCATTTTTAAACCGTCTAAAGCTTGTTTTTCAGAAATAAATTTGGCCGAACCTTCAACCATCAAAAGCCCTTGAGGCGTTCCAGCAACAATTAACTCCATATCTTTAGCAGAAGGAGCCACTTCTTCTTCTGGAGTATTTAAAATAAATTCACCATCTTTTAAAGCCACTTTTAAAAAACCAACAGGACCACCAAAAGGAATATCACTGATATGAAAAGCCGTAGAAGCTCCTATACCTGCCAGAACCTCTAAAGGGAAATGCCCATCAGAACTTAAAACCATTGCAGCCACTTGAGTTTCGTGCCTGTAGTTTTCTGGAAAACAAGGACGAATAGGACGATCAATAAGTCTCGCTTTTAAAATAGATTCACCGCTTGGGCGACCTTCTCTTTTAAAAAATCCTCCAGGGAAACGACCTACAGAATAAAATTTTTCTTGATACTCAATAGTCAAAGGAAAAAAATCAAGTTTTGATTCTTTTTTAGAAGACACTGCTGTCACTAAAACATGATTGTTCCCGCAACGGACATAAACAGAAGCATCCGCTTGACGAGCTAACTGACCTGTTTCTACTGTAATAGTTTGACCTTGAATTTCACATTGTGAAGTCACTTTTTTAAACATCTTTAACCTCTTGCTTAAATAAAAAAATACTGAATAACTTTAGAAAAAAATTTATTTTCTTAACTTTAGTTCCTGAATCACTTTTTTATAATTGTTTACTTCTTTCCTTTTCATATAGTT
The DNA here is from genome assembly GCA_051011135.1 of Bdellovibrionales bacterium. GTDB lineage: Bacteria > Bdellovibrionota > Bdellovibrionia > Bdellovibrionales > UBA1609 > JACOND01. The sequence goes on along the minus strand of JBPCUO010000047.1, from coordinate 3,214 downwards.
AAGAATTTTTTTACGAAGACTGACCATTTTGATCAAACCTCTCATAGAATGAAAGTCTTTTTTATGAATTTTAAAGTGCTCTGTTAATTCTTTTATTTTTTCTGTTAGTAAAGCAACTTGAACTTGTGAACTTCCTGTATCTTGAGATGTTTTTTTAAATTTTTTTACAATCTCTTCTTTTTTCTCTTTGGACATCTGCAAAATTATTCTCCTTCAATTTTTATCCAAGCATCTTAAACAAAAAAACCAAGCTTTGTCTATAGTATTTTTAAATCCATTCAAAATGAGCCGTAAAATGTCTCAAGATAGGAGGTTCTTTTATAATTTTTATACCCTTTAAACGAGAAGCTTCTTCTTTTACAAAGGAAAGGATTGATTCACAAATATAATCATAATGAGAGCGAGTATAAACTCTTCGAGGAATGGCCAGTCGAACCAACTCCTGCATATGATAGCTTTTTTCTCCATTTTTTAAAGTTTTACCAAGCATAACAGATCCAATTTCACAGCTTCGAATTCCATAAGATTCATAAAGACCAGAAACAAAAGCCTGCCCTGGATAGCCAGAAACAGGAATATGAGGCAATAAAGACTTAGCATCTATATAGACAGCATGCCCTCCTGAGGGGTGTATTAAAGGCAAGCCTCCTTTAGAAAGTTTTTTATGAATATAAGCAACGGAAGAAATGCGATAATCCAGATAAGACTCTTCTAAAACTTCTTTTAAACCCACAGAGCAAGCAGATAAATCTCTTCCTGCCAAGCCTCCATAAGTTGTAAAACCTTCTGACAAGACTAATTGATGACAATGCTCCTGATAACTTTGAGAATCTCTAACGCAAATAAATCCTCCAATATTTGATAAACCATCTTTTTTTGCGGAAACAAAACACGCATCCGCCTGTTGAAAAGTTTCATAAGCAATTTCTCTTGGAGTTTTATTTTTGTATTTGGTTTCTCTTAGTTTGATGAACCAAGAATTTTCAGCAAAACGACAAGCATCTAAAATAAAAGGAATGGAGTATTTTTTACAAAGACGGCTTGTTTCTTTTATATTTTCTAAAGAAACAGGCTGACCTCCTCCTGAGTTATTAGTGATTGTTAAGATAACACCAGCAACTTTCTTTGTTTTAAAAGATTCTTCGAGCTGAATTAAATCTATATTCCCTTTAAAGTCATGATTTTTTGAAATTTCTTTTTGCTCCTGACAAGGAAGGTCCAAAACTTGAAACCCCATACTTTCTGCATTCGCTCTTGTGGTATCAAACAACATGTTAGAAGCAATAAACTCTCCTTTTCCTTTTAAAGATTCTAATAAAATTCTTTCTGCGGAGCGACCTTGATGCGTTGGTATGACATATTCCATACCTGTTATATCTTTTATCGTTTTTTCAAATTCAAAAAAACTCGAGGCCCCAGCGTAAGATTCATCTCCTTGTAAAAGAGCTCCCCATTGTTGCGCGCTCATAGCACCTGTTCCAGAATCCGTTAAAAGATCAATGATGACATCTCTAGATTTTATTAAAAATAAATTAAGATGAGCTTTTTCTAATACTTTTTTACGGTATTTTCTATCTGTTAAATAAATAGGTTCTGTTGTTTTTATTTTAAAAGGTTCCATACCATCCACGCTTTTTTATTATTAATAAGCTAAAGGGAAATTTTTTACAATTTTTATTTTTTTATAAGGCTCTAACTCTAAAAGAGTTATTAAATGATGGCCTTGCACTATTTTTAAAAACTGAGAGGAGCCTTGTTGATTCACCTCAATTTGTTGACTCTGACTTTTTTGAATTAAGTTTTCAGGAATTTGACCTTGTGATAAGGCTTTAGTATCTCTATTTGTTAATTCCAAAAAAGGGAAATGAGGGAGGGCTTCTGAAGCAAAACAAAAGCACCCTCCTATAGCAGTTTTTAAATCTTTACTATTTTCAACATTTTTTAATTTTTTTTCTAAATCAAGAAGAGTTAAGCCTTTATCTATAGAAAAAAAACCAGAAGAAACTCTTTCTAATTTCATTAAACAAGCACCTGTTTTTAACTGCTCTCCTAAAAAAGAAACCCAAGAGCGAATATAAGTTCCTTTACTGCAAGAAACAGAAACTTCTGCATGATCTTTTGTAATGCGATGAATATCAAGATCATAAAGAGACATTTTTTTAATAGGTCTTTCTACCTCTGATCCAGATTGTGCGTATTTATAAAGTTTTTTTCCTTTTACTTTTACCGCTGAAAAGTAAGGAACTTTTAAATGAAGCTCTCCTAGGTTTTTTTTAATCTCTTTTTCTATAGTGTCTTTTTTTAAAGATACCTTTTCATCTTGAAGGATTTCACCTGTAGCATCATAACTATCTGTTATTAAACCAAACTTCATCAAAAGCTTATATCTTTTATCTGCATTTAAAAGATAGGAACTTAATTTTGTAACAGATCCTAGTAAAACAACTAACAATCCTTCAGCCATAGGATCTAAAGTCCCTGCATGACCTACAGATTTTTGATTCAATAAATTTCGAATTTTTTGAACAACATCATGGCTTGTCCAATCTTTCTCTTTACGAATTAGCAAGACTCCATGAAATGAATCTTTTTTCATAAAAACCTTTAAAGTTCAGTTCTAGAAATTTCTTTTTTAATATAAGATTCCAAAATATCATTAGGTTTAATATCGTTAAAGTTTTCAATCACTATACCACACTCTAAACCTGACCCCACTTCTTTAGCATCATCTTTGAATCTTTTTAAACTTGAAATATTTCCATCATGAACAATTCGTCCATCACGAACTAATCGAATAAAACTACTTCTTGTAAATTTTCCTTCTGTCACATAAGACCCAGCCACTGTTCCTAATTTAGAAATGTGAAAAATATTACGAACTTCTGCTTTTCCTAAATTTTCTTCAAGATACTCTGGCTCTAAAAGACCTAACATCATTTTTTTAACATAATCTAATAGTTCATAAATAATAGAATAAGTATGAACCTCAACCGCTTTATCTCTTGCAAGTTTAGACGCTTTTCCATCGGGGCGAACATTAAAACCTAAGATAATACCTTGAACTGTTGATGCTAATAGCACATCACTTTCTGTTACTGCTCCCACAGCAGAATGAACTATTTTAAGAGATACATTTTCACTTTTAAGCTTTCCTAATCCCACTTTTAAAGCTTCTAGGCTTCCCCTAACATCGACTTTTAAAATAACATTTAAT
>JBPCUO010000046.1:0-4543 GCA_051011135.1 Bdellovibrionales bacterium | reverse complement strand
ATTTATATAGCCTTTTGCCCTCAAGTTTTTTGAAAATTCTTCTGAAATGATCCCATTTTGACATAATAAAACAATAGGGGTTTTTAAATCCTGATCTTTTAAAAAAACAAGAATATCTTCTTTGGTTTTAAACTGAGAAGGCTGAATAAGAGATACAATGTCTTGAGACTCCCCTTCTAAAAATAATTTTTCTACTTGAAAAAAACAAAAGTAGATTCGTTTTTCTATAAGATTTTTAATCTGAGTTTTATCAACATGGAAAAAAGAAGAATCTTCTTTTGAAGATGTTTTTTTGGGAGAAACCCATCCTATATTAGGAAATTTTTCTCCAAACCAAACCGCTAAACCAAAAGCCCCAAGACCCATGATTCCTGCCACAAAAAAGGGACTACTATGAGACCAATCTCTATAGCACCAACCTCCTAAAATAGGTCCCACAATACGAGCTAAAGACGATAAACTTTGATGAACTCCAAAAATACCTCCTTGATTATCTTTAGGAGTTAATAAACTTAAAGCTCCCGATAAGCTGGTATGAGATAAACTGTAACCAACAGAAAAAAGAGTCACTCCAGCCACTAAAAATGCTAGAGAAAATAAAACTCTCGAGAAATCAATCCAAACGGAAAACCCCATAAAAAATAAACCCAGAAGAAATAAAAATAATCCCACTTGATTGCTTATTCTTTCTCCATAAAAAGGAATCATTTTTCGAACTAAAAAACCTTGGGAAAAAGCCATTAAAAGACCAATGTAAGCAAAACTCCAATAAGCAGTTATTTTTTTCCAACCAAAATCATCTTGAACTAATAAAATTAAAATAGGTTCAATTTGAGCAATGGAAATCCATAATATAAAAGACATAAAAAGAATCTGTCCCAACCGAGGTTTTTTTAAAAATTCCCAAACAATCCCTAACGAAGGGCGCGAAAATAATCCTGATCTTCTGGAAAAAATTTGAGAAAGTGGTGTTCGAGTATTTTGGCTATCTTTTAGTAAAAAAGAGGTCACTATAAAATTAATCAAAGCTAAAAGAGAAGCTCCTAAAGCGGTAAAATTTTCTCCAAAAGGAGGAGCAGATCCTAGCTGCTGACCTATCAAAATAAATAAGAATCCTAAAGCAGGACCAAAAGTAAATCCAAAACCAAATGCCATTCCTACCAAGCCTAAATTTTTAGATCTCTCTTTTAATTCTGTAACATCTGCAATGTAGGCCATTGCAATGACAATATTTGCTCCAAAAAACCCAGCCACAATGCGAGATAAAAAAAGTTGAGTAAAAGAATCAGAGAAGGCAAACCAAATATGAGCCAAACTCATCCCTAAAAAACCTATAAGAAGTATAGGTTTACGACCAAAATGGTCGCTTATTTTTCCCCAATAAGGAGCAAAAATAAACTGCATAATAGAATAAGCACTGATTAATAAACCAACTTGCAAGCCATCGGCTCCAAATTCTCTTGCTAAAATAGGAGCAAGAGGGATAATCATTCCAAAGCTCAGAATATCTGTGAAAATAGCAATAAAGATTGTGGTTAAAGCATGCTTTTTATTCAAGATTCCTCCCCAAACCTACCGATAAGACATAAGTCAAGGTATAGAGATTGGCAACTTAAATTATGAAATTTAAAAGTTTTTTATTACTTACTGTCTTTTGTTTTTCTTGGAAAGTTTTTTCCAAAGATACACTTGTGACTCCCAAATGGTCTTCTAAAAAGCAGCCTTTTTCTATCCAGATCCAATCAGAATATTTTAATACAACATCTAACTATAAGCTCTTAGGAGAATATCAAAATCTTACTAAGGAAAATTTTCTAACTTATGTTTCTAATAATTTATCTGCCGATTACTCTTTTTTTCCTTGGCTGAATGTAGAAGCTTTTTTTAACACCATGTGGGCTTCTAGTTTTACAGACAATACATTAAGAAATAAATTTGGAATCACTCATTCAGGTTTAGGTTTTAGTCTTTTGCATCGATTCAGTTATTTTCAAGTGGGCTTAGGCTTTAAAGGAGGAGCTCCTCTACACCAAATTTATCCTCAAACTGATGAAATTGTTTTAGGAGATGGAGCTTATTTTGCTAATTACCATCTTACATTCGCGTATGAACATCCTTCAAAACTTTTCCATATTTTTTATAATACCAATTTTTTATATCGATCTTTTGGTTTGTCTTCAATTCTTTTTAACAACATAGGATTAAATTTTAATACATCCGTTATTAATGCTGGTCTTGCAGCACAATTTTTTATGTCTGCTCTTTCTCAAGATACTTACACTCATTCACCTAATACAAGATGGAGCATTACAGATCGAGTGAATGGAGGAAGTTATAAATTTTACTCTGTAAACCCTGGAGCTCTTTCTTTTACAGGTTGGATAGAATGGAAATTAAGATCTATGAATTTTAAAGTTTATACTAACATAGATACTTATGGACAAAATTATGCTAAAGGAATGACTTTAGGCATGGTGACTCGTTTAAAATGGAATACAAAAAAGCGTGCTAAGTCTTATTCAGAACAAATTATGAAAAACAGAAAAATCAATTCCAAATCTAAAAGATATCTAAAAGAAGATGATGATGAAAACTCTGTACCTATTAATAAAGAACTTATGGAAGAACTTAAACAACTTCGTTAACATTTATTTTATAAAATTAAAATTCTTCAATCTCTTCTAGATCTTCTAAGTCTTTAAACTCTTGTTCAATATCCTTGATATTATCTTCTGGATTCGATGCGTCTTCCTCTTCCTCTTCTTCTTCATCTTCAATTTCTTCTTGTTCTTCTTCCTCATCTTCAAGCTCTTCTCGCTCTTCTTCTAAAAGATCTTCCTCTTCTTCCTCATCTTCAATTCTTTCAAAATCTTGTTCAAAGTCTTCCATGCCTTCTTTTTTTAAGTCTTCTTTAATATCTGACTCATAACTTTTGGATTTCTCCAGATCAAAAATGGAGCCTTTAGAGCCTGAAAAGAAATCATCAATATAGATTTGATCTTTAGCTTCAGTAATAATCGCTGTTGATATATTTAAATCTGCATGTATGATTCGAAGTTGACCAATATTTGGTTGTCGATATCCATGAGATCGTTTGCTGTATTTTTCTAAAACTTTATCCGATTTAGCTCTGATGTAATAAATATCATTAACTTTAATACCATCAGATCTTCCTTTGTTTAAATAAACAATTTCATAAATGGAAATCATTTTCTTATTAGGATTAGGAGATCCTATAATTTTACCATTCCCCTGACCTGTAATTCCTCTTTGAGACAATTTAAAAGTTAAAGCGGAATCTGAAGAAATCAAATCCCCCATAGCAACACCGTCTAAAGATTTAATAACTTTTGCTTTGTAAAGCCCATCTGTTCCATCAATGTAATTGAGAATTTTAATTTCTCCTTTAATTTGAATTTCATAACCATCGGTACTTATAAAATTAAAAAAAGAAGATAGAGATCCTCTATTTTCAAAAACAGCGTAACGACTTCCAACAGAAAGCTCTCCATTGAGTTTTAAAATAACATGCTCTCCATTAAAACTTTTTAAACCATAACCTTCTTTTCCTATCACCTTACCCATATTACTAGGTTTATCTCCTGAAATATAAAAAGGAATAAAAGATTGTCTATTAATGGGAGTAGATCTTAATTCAAAATCAATATCTGAACTTAAAGCTTCTAGTTGTAGATTTTCTTTAATATAAGGCAAAGATGAAGGCATTTCATTTTCTGTGAGAGATCTTTTTTGATATTTTTGATCAGGAAGTTTAACTCCCGGAAATTGAGCAGCAATAGGAACACTATATTTAGAAGTATTGACTGCTTTTAAACTTTTCAAATCAAGATGTATGGAATTTCCTTTATAAATACGATGCGGATTTCCTATGGAGGGATTTGCAACCCATAGCTTAGACCAATACAAATTATTTTTAAAAAAAGTTTTACTAAGATCCCACAAGTTATCTTTATATTTAAGTTTATAAGATTTTTCTAATTGGTTGATAAGTTGAGACCAGTCTTGTTGTGTTACTGGATTTTTATAATGTTTTAAATAAATATTATGAAGTCGATTTTCATAGCTTTTATCTGTTTCTCCAGAAACTAACAGACTAAAACTTAATATTAAAAAATAAAATAATCTTACCATAGCGTTTATTCAAGAAGCTCTTATCTCATAGTATAAATCATAAAACAGAGTTCAATAAGGCTTTTTATAAGTGCAGACAAAAGTCCTAACGACACATATCGAACAATTTCATTTTTTAAAGCTGCAAAAAGGAAGTAAAAAAGCTGGGTTTTTTGCGTTTTAAATACCAATGATGCTCGTTCCCTGTTTATTGCTACTTTTAATGTCTTGGTTTTCTAAAGATTATCTCCTTTTTTTATCTTTTAAGATTCACCATCAATGCTTGGATTTAATCTCTTTTGAAACTCCTTGGAAAGATATTTATGAATCTTTGATTTGCGGAAAAAGGCTGCCTAAAAATGGCATAAGAGATGCTTTTTTAAAAGGAGGTTTGATTCATTTAATGGTGATT
>JBPCUO010000045.1:0-4101 GCA_051011135.1 Bdellovibrionales bacterium | reverse complement strand
ATGATGTTATAGAGTTAGATGACGAACTGTATATCGTAACAAACTTAGAACCCTTAGAATTAACAGCTATAGAGCATTATGAAACGAGAGGAGATAGTCAATAAGCTTGTCGAGGACAGGATTATTATATTAAAGAGAGAAAAGAGTAGATTGGAAGAGCAGCTTACACAATCTACCGGACAAGAAATCGAACTGCCAGAGGCATTCGAGGAGCAACGTCGAGAAAAGTTAGCTGGAATTATTAAAGAATTAAATATACTAGGAGATGAAACACTTATTATTAATATTGGGAATATCAATACTGGCGATTAACTGCACGCCCCCAGGGCCTTGTGGATATGATTACAGAGAGGTGTATGACCCAAACACAGGAAATCTTGTAGCTTGTTTACCTATAGACGATTATAGATATGAGGAGAGCAGCACCGGAAATTAATGCAGGGTCCATGGCGGACATTGCATTCTTGTTACTCATCTTTTGGTTAGTAGCAACAACAATCAAACCTGATAAAGGAATCTTCAATGTTTTGAACTTTGATGAGGATAAGGTTAAGATTGCAGTACCAACTAAGGCGTCGGACATACTAACGGTCCACGTCAGTAGTGACGGAGATTATGAACTCGAGGATGGCTCTAAAGTCGACCTTGTGGGATTAGAAGCCGAGATTCTTAAAATCAAGCAAACAGCTGGATTTAAGGCTAAAATGGTGATAACAGCAGATTATGAAGCTCCTTACAAGGAGTACATGCTGTTGATACGCCTGTCAGAAGAAGTAAAAATTAAAACAATTCAAAATGAGATTCACGCAAAAGAGCAGCCGCCGCTCCAAGGGAGCAGCAATTAGTACGGCATCATTGCCGGATATCATCTTTATGATTCTTTTCTTCTTCATGGTAGTAGCTGTAATACCAGCTCCGAGAGCTAAAATTGACGCTGAGGTCATAGTGCTCACTGGTGGAGAAGAATTAAAGGAAACGAAGCATTATATTCACGTCTATTTAGGCTCCTATAACGGGCAATTAGTCGCTCAGATAGGTTACGATACCATAATCCCTTTAGACGGCCTTACAGAGGCTCTAAAGAAGGTTAAGGAGGACGATCCTCAGAAGAGTATAGTGGTTTTGCGGATAGATGAGGAGACTGGAATGGGATACATCAGGAATGAGGTAGAACCATCCATCCTCAAAGCAGGAATCAAAAAAGTAAGATATCAATTAGAAGATGAAAATATTTAAAAACCGGTTCGGAAGACAACCGCTTTGGTGGCACCTATTGAATATAGTTAGAGTTATTCTATCAATATTCATACCTTATTTTAGGATAGATAAGTATCCTAATAGGTGGGTGCAGTACAAGGGAGATGTTGGAAAGCTGCATCCTAAGAAGTGGGATAAGCATGATATTAGCAAGTGGAGTACACCTGCTATGGCATGGGGACTCGCACTGCTAGTATGGGGCTCTAACGAACTATTAAACTGGACAGAATATGATTACGGCACTAACAATACTGGTAACACCACCACTACTGTCGTTGCTTCTACTCCTAACACTGGAGGTGAGTCGGATGAGAACACGTTTACAATCAGTAAATATACGGCTGAGCAGATCGAGAATCTAGCAAATACAATTGCTGGGCAGAACGCTATTTGGCCTGGCTACAAGGGGGATCCTAAGGACCACAGAGCAGTGGAGAGACATTTCCAAGAACAATTCGCTAAATTTATTAATAGCGGGATTATCCCGGTAGAACCTAGTTGGGGTGGTAGAGCAATTTCGTTTTACTACGCTGTCACGGATGAAGGTGTGATTGCTTTCGTGGGATATACGAAGGGTCAAGGAAGAGGGTTATTAACCCCAGAGAAGAACCCTTACGCTTATCAAGTAATGTCTGAAGGTATCACAGGTAGAGTGAAGGTTGATCCTGCCAGAGATGAGTCAGGAGAGCCTATTATAATGCTGTACAGGATACAGGTAAGATTTCAAGTACAATGATAAAGAAACAAATTAAGAAGACCGAGAAGTGGGATTTCTACAAGACTAAGATGGCTGGGCTGTTAGCAGCTGGCTGGAGAGTTAAGGAAGAAACGAAATGGTACACGGACATTTACAAAGACACCTCAAAATGGTCTACTCACATTATATTATGGGTATTATTTTTTATAATGAGTGCATATTTTAGTGATAATTATTATATGCCAATTTTATTACCATTTATAAGTAATATAATTTATAGTAGATTATCTAGAGAGGAAAGAAGAATTTTAAAACCTATTAGACAGTAATGGAGCAAGAAGAAAGAGTAAGAGAATATGTTATCAAGAATTATCCAAAATTCAATAAAGAAAAGAAGACAAAGAGAGATAGCAAAGGGAAGCTAGTGCCTACAAAAGAGGTGGAGCTTCCAATAATGGTCGATATTAAAGGGACTCATATCGAAGTTAAAACTCACAAAGACCGTAGTCCCATGATTTTAAGTAACACAATTTTAGGATGAATATATTATTAATTATAGGACTAGCTGCCTCAGGATGGGGTGCTGGATTCCTACACGGAAAAAGCATTAAGAAGGGTACTGTAAATGTATCTGTTAATGCGCTTGAGGACGCTATTTCAAATGGAGTTCTAAAGAAGATCAACCAACAATTGTTATCTCAGGAGACCGGGATTAGCATTAAAACATTCGTAGGAGGTAAAAAGAATAAGTAATGAAAGAGTCTACCTTACTAGCAATGAAGAATCGTGTAAATGAGCTGACTCGAAGCGAGCAGTACTTACACGGAAAGACTCAAGAGCTTGAAATGGTAATATCTATTTTAATCAAATTAATTGAGCTATTGCCCGGCTATGATGGAGCAAAAGAAGAATTACAAAAGATTAACGAAGAATTATTAAAGAAAGCAGAAGATGAATCAGAAGAACTTAGCGAATAATATCCTATCGGATATAACGGTACACATGAAGTATGCGAAGTACAGCCCAGAGCTGGAACGTCGCGAAACATGGGAAGAATTAGTAGAACGTAATCGCAAGATGCACATCAAGAAGTACCGCGGTATGGGCATTGCGAAAGAAATAAACAAAGCTTATGAATTTGTTCAGAAGAAAAAAGTCCTCCCGAGCATGCGCTCGTTACAATTTGGGGGCCGGTCTATTGAGCTTACTCCTTCGCGTATCTACAATTGCGCTTATTTGCCTATTGATGACTGGCGTGCGTTTGGTGAAACTATGTTTCTACTTCTTGGTGGGACTGGTGTGGGGTACAGCGTCCAAAAGCACCATGTCGAAAAACTACCAGAGATTCGACGACCTAATCAACGCAGCCGACGATTTCTTATCGGAGACAGCATTGAGGGTTGGGCGGACGCCATTAAGGCTCTTTGTAAGAATTACTTCCAAGGCGGTGACAGTCTTGTCTTCGATTACGGGGACATTCGTCCGAAAGGTGCGCGGCTGGTTACGTCCGGCGGCAAAGCCCCAGGACCTGGACCTCTCAGAGAAGCAATAGTAAAAATTAAAGGAATTTTAGAATCAAAAGAAGATGGAGAAAAACTTAAAAGTATTGAGGTACACGATATCGTATGCCACATCGCTGATGCTGTCCTTGCTGGCGGTATTCGTAGGGCTGCCCTTATTAGCTTGTTTTCTGCTACTGACATGGATATGGTCACTTGCAAATCAGGCGACTGGTGGGAAACGAACCCTCAGCGGGGAAGAGCCAACAACTCTGCTGTACTCCTTAGACACAGGATCACAGAGGAGTTTTTTATGGATCTCTGGAAGCGCGTTGAAGCATCGGGCGCTGGAGAGCCTGGCATATACCTTTCTAACGACAGAGACTGGGGGACTAATCCCTGCTGTGAAATCGCCCTTCGGCCTTTCCAGTTCTGTAACCTTTGCGAGGTTAATGTCTCCGATGTCAAAGATCAGGCTGATCTCGACGCAAGAGTTCGAGCAGCGGCTTTCATCGGAACTTTACAAGCAGGATATACAGACTTTCACTATTTGCGACCAATATGGCAACGAACTACAGAGAGAGATGCTCTGATTGGAGTGAGCATGACCGGGATTGCATCTGGGGCTGTGCTCGAATTGGATATGAC
>JBPCUO010000044.1:0-2596 GCA_051011135.1 Bdellovibrionales bacterium | reverse complement strand
GGAAGAAGATGGAGATCTACTAAAATTTTAGAAATTCCTTCTTCCATTTTTTCATTTAAAAACTTCATAGAGACGCCAGGTCTTACACTTTGAATCAGTTCTTTTTGAAGCTTAAGAAGTTTCGAATAAACTTTTTTTTGATTTTTTAAAAATTTCCCACTCACAGGATAAACTCTTGTGACATCCGCGGTGTAGTAATGCATTTCTGCACCAGCATCGACAAGGAGAAGCTCTCCTGATTTGCAAATAGAATCATTTTTAATATAATGAAGAGTGGTTGCATTGTTTCCACAAGCCACAATACTTCCGTAGCCCTCTCGAACAGATCCTTTTTCCATAATAGATTTTAAAAATATTCCATGAAGAGTTCTCTCAGGCATTTTTGGCCTAAGATTTAAAGCAATTTGTTGATGAGCATGAGCTGTCACCTCACAAGCTTTTTGAATCCAAGAAACTTCTTTGGAATCTTTAATTTCTCTGAAAGCGGCCAGCAAGCTTTGAGCCGCTATTGTTTTTTTTCTAGAATGCTGGGAGATCTTTCTATTAAAATAAGAATTATTTTGATTGTAATAAATTTGAGATTTCTTTTTTAAAAACCCAGCAAGTTTTTTATCGAGATCTGCAAGATAAAAAACCTCATCTATTAAAAACTGTTTTTTAACTTCTTTTGTTGTGTAACGAACTCCATCCCAAGTTTCTTTAGTAGGATTTTTATCAGGAATAAAAAGAATAGATTTATGACTTTTTTTATTAGGAATGAGAAGAAAAAGACTTGAAGCTTCCACAAAACCCGTTAAGTAATAAAAATTACTGGCTTGACGATAAGGATAAGAAACATCAGGCTGTCTTAAAACTTCTGGAGCACTTGCTAAAACAAGTAAGCTGTTTTTAGGAAGGGCTTTAGCGACTTGTTGTCGTTTCTTTTTGAACCATTTCATCAATAATGATCCTATAGGATATTTAGGATTTCGTCTAGATAGGAATTTTAAAAAACGAGAAGTTTAAAGCCCCGATTTTTTTTCATTAAAATAAACCAGATCTTTTAATCGAGAGCAGTCCTTGTTTAAAGCGCCTAAGTATTGAAGACTTTTTCGAGTCATTTTTTGAAGTAATTTCCTGGATTCTTTTTGTTTCAAAAAAGAATCTTGATCTTGAAGATCATCAGCAAGTTGATAAGCCACCCCTAAAGATTTAGAAAAATGTTTTAAAGCCACGATTTCTTTTTTATTTTTTCCAAACAAAAGAGCAGGTCCTTGTATCGCCGCTTCTATTAAAGAGCCTGTTTTAAGCTCCATCATTTTTAAAGCTTCTAATTGGCTGGGTCGTTTTAATTTTAAATCTAAACATTGTCCCAGCATCACACCTTTAAATCCTGTTTTAGAAATAAAAAGATTGAGGATTTCAGGCGCCTTTTTTTTAAAAACAGGGTGGGTTAATAACCGAAAAGATTCTACAAACAAACAAGATCCTGCAAGAAGAGAAATATCTTCTCCAAAAACAAGATGATTGCATTTTTTGTTTCGTCTTTTTTGTCCATCATCCATTAAAGGAAGATCATCATGAATTAAGCTGCCTGAGTGAAACATTTCTAAAGCCAAAGCCCATGGAAAAATCTTTTGATAGCCTTTGGGGAAGAAGAGTTTGGTGGTTTCTATAGCTAATAAAGATCTAAAATGAGAAGAAGGAGCGCAAAGGGTGTGCAGCATAGATTTTTTTAAAAGGGTTTCAGCTTTTGTTTTTGAAGGGGGAAATATTTTTTGCAGTTCTTTTTTAAAATATTTTTCAAACTCTAAATTTTTTAAAGAAGATAAAGCGAGCTTACTCATCTTCTTTAAAGGCTGTTGTTTCTAGCTTGCCATCATCTTTAACGCCAATTAACTTTTCTACTTCTTGTTCGGCTCGAGTCAGTTCTTTTTGACATTTTTTAACAATCTCCATTCCTTTTTTAAAAGATTTAATCGCTTCTGTCAGGCTGATTTGCTCTTCAGACATTTTTTCTACTATCTTTTCGAGATCCTGTAAGTTTTTTTCAAATTCCATATTTACTCCTTGCTAGTTATTAAAGCTTTCGCTCCGCCCTTAAAAAATTCTAAAGAAATAGATTCTTTGACTTTTAATTTTTTACTATCAGTGATGATTTTATTTTTAGAATCTAAAGCCAGGCAAAATCCTCTTTGTAAAATTTGTTTAGGATTTAAAGATTCTAAAATCTCTTTAAATTTTTGAACTTGAGCCTGTTCTCTTATAAGAGTTTGTCGAGTTGATTGAACCAATTGAGAAAGCAATTCATCCACTCTTTGAAAACGATCTTGTAGTAAGCGTCTAGGGTGTATGACTTGTTTATCTAATCCTACCAGCTTTTCTTTAAAATATTTAAGTTGTAATCGAATCCCTTGAATCATTTGAAGCTTTGTTTTAGAAAGTTTTTCTTCTAGATCCCCCGTGTTTTTAACAACAAGTTCTGCCGCTGCAGAAGGAGTTGGCGCTCTTAAGTCAGCAACAAAATCACAAATGGTAAAATCAATTTCATGACCAACTGCTGAAATCACTGGTGTTTTAATTTCAGCTACTTTTCGAGCTAAGGCTTCATTATTAA
>JBPCUO010000043.1:0-5424 GCA_051011135.1 Bdellovibrionales bacterium | reverse complement strand
CTCTTTTTACTTTCAAGACATATAACCTATTTACCTCAGCATAATATTGCTGAAGACCCATTAAAGAATTAGCTCTATTATGATAAGGATTTAATCTAATACCTGCTTTCATAATATACTTACTCTCATCATGCTCCCAGTCATATATTGCATGTCCTAGCTCATGGAACAAGACCCACATCTTCTGATGAGACGTTAGTGTGTACCACTTATCCTCATTGATTCCTATATCAACTCCATTAGCTCTCCCCATTCTATTTCCATATTCATCAACCCAATGTTGAGAATACGAACGTCCTAGTATAGATTCTGGGAGAGGTCTATCTCTATCAAATGTGACCTTCCACTTGCTTCTATCTCCTCGCTTGAGACCTAACATTTCCACATGAGTAACTTCTGCATAGAAATCAAGCCAAGCGTCTAAATCACTCCCAAGAGCATTGATACGACTCTCTAAGTCTTCTACATTAACAAAAGGATGAGAATAATTTTTTAATAATTCTAATTCAATAACTAATCTATCAACTTCATTTAATGTATTCTCTCTGTCCTTTCTAAGCCTTTCTAATCTATCTCTTTCAGCTCTCTTAACTCTTTCTACTCGCTCTCTCTCGAGGCGCTCTAGACGTTCTGCACGCTCTTTCTCACGCTTGATGACCATTTCTGCTCTCTCCCGCTCAACCTCCTCCATGCGCTCTTGCATGGGGTGCCATCCTAGCGCTATAATAATAGCGATAAGACCGACTATCCACCAGTTCTTTCGTCTCTTCTTTTTCTTGAGCTTCTTGACTTCATACTCATCCATAACCTGTCGAGCTCTATTAGCAACCCTATCCTTAAACTCTTCATCAGTTTCTGAATGGTGCTTAGCCATGCCGACCATGTATTTATTAAGCTCTTTATTTAATCCCTTATCCATATAATTTATTTTGTAATTCTTCTAAATATTCCCTGTCTTCCGAACAGTGAGGGAGCCCTACTATATCGTATGGCGGCCCATTCTCTTCCCAGTACAGGTGTGAACCATACTCGGTCTCACATAAACAGTATGTAACACTATCTTTAGTGCATGAGGTTAATATTGTTAATAATGCTAATGTCCATATAACAATAGCTATAATTTCTTTCTTCTTGGGCATTTTTGCCTCCTCCTCTCGGTCCTCTATATACTGGACTCTTAACCACCTTAGTTTTCTTCGGTTTGTTCTTCTTTACATTAGGTCTCCAAACAATTCTAGGGCCTACTTGATATTGACCTGCGCCAATGTAGAATCCGTAGCAATCATAGAAGCCCCATCCGTAGAATCCATATTTATAAACTCCATTAATGCATGGAGGGTTCTGATAAACTGGACTCACATCTATTGTGCCACTAACGGCTCCGCAACTAGTCACTAGGACTGCTGCTATTATTAATACTATTTTTCTCATCTCTATTTGTTACTAATTTAATTCCATCTATATTTTTCTTCTTTAACCAGATATACCAAGTCTCTGGGTCGATGCGGAAGTCATAGAAATCTCTTCCGTCTCGTATGCACATAAAGTCTTCAACCTCCTTGAGGTCCATCTCTCGGTACTCCTTAGGTAGAACGGCTATTGCGTTCCACCCTCGGTCTCCCTTCTTAATTGCTATGCATTCTCTCATTATATTCCTCCTGAAATATTATTACCAATAGTAAACGTGTCTCCAGAGTTGTATTGAGACTCATACTTATTTACCTCCCAGATGTTGTTATAATCAGAGTACTCTTCACCCCAGTATCTTTCTAACTCTATATCTTGAACGTAAGTAGTTTTGCTTCTCGATGCTATTAAGTCGTAATCCGCATCTGTTAATTCTCCAGAGGAGAATGATTTACCTTTTAAGTTGTTATCTTGTGTATATGTGTTTTTAATATTTTTCATTTTATTGTTTTTTAATTATTAATATTAGACGCCTTTTGTAACGTCTTCTCACTTATGATATGCACCACTTTAAGTGTTTTGTCTCAGTACATAGTAAAAAATATTCATTATTTTCTGTATTTCTCTGTATCTGCCTGAGTGTTAATGCGATATTCGTGTAAAAAATCCGCTATTTCTTCAATAGATTCTCTTGTTTTTAATCTCTTAATAGCTCTTTCTTTAACAGAACGTATAGTGGATTGACTTACCTTATAGTGGTCGGATATATCTTTATAAGACATTCTAACCTCATCAAGACCGTAAAGGGCCTTTAAAACAGCTCTCTCGTTTTTCTTTAAGTCTCTATTTCCGTTTCTAGTTAAATCCAAATACTTATCCATGTGAACATCCATAAAAGCCCCAATTAAATCAGTTTCCCATTTAGTTAAAGCTACTTCTTCTTGGTTGTGAAAGAAAACTCTATCTATTTGACTGAATAACTGAGTTAAAACATTAGTGTTGATACTATCAGAATTGAACAGCTGCCTTTCTGGTATCCTAATACCATCTTTTTTGTTTCTAAGCTGCCTCTCGAAGTTAAGTAATGTGGATTTTTTTAAATAAGACCATACAATAGCTCCTTTCTCAGTTTCGCTGACATTATCTATCATAGTCCAGTCTATTTTGTCATAAGCCTCAAGGAAGGCTAAGTAAGCTTCTTGATACATATCATTAGCAGTCATACAACCTATTAAAGCATAGTTGGTAGAACGAAGGTATTTTCTATCATTAACCTTTTTAAACCTCGCTATATCATCTATATATGGTTTAAACTTGACAATGAAGTCTTCTGATGATAATAAATACTCTTGATTTACCTTATCTATAACTTTAACATCAGTTGGACCATATTGTGTGAACTTCTCATTTCCTTGCTTATCTCGAACGACTGACACCATCTTAGCGTCAGTCTCTCTCATTTTCTTAATTTTATGATTATATTTTTTCATTTGCGAACATTACTTTACCTTGTTTTGTTAATTCCCACTTATACACTACTTTCCAATCGCTCAAATCTGGAGCGTTTTTAAGAGCATCTAAGCGCCTCTTTTTCTCTAATGACCTTGCAGCCTCTTGCTCTAACAAGAAGTCCTCAGAAGGCTCTGAAACGACCGTGTTGTCAAACACGCGCTCCTCTCTCCAATCCCATGGCTTAGCTTTTCCAAACTGCCAGTTAAGGAATTGAATACAATCCTTTCTGCTTAGGTTTCTCATCTTCTCATCCAACCACTCATCATCATGCTTATTATAATGATACTCATTATAGATAGCATAGACTTGCTTATTGTGATTATAAGATGATGCTTCCCAATTCATGTAGCACTCCTTGCCCTTGTAGGGTTCCTTCTTCTTTCTAACTACTATATTACCATCAGCATCAACTCCAGCTGTATGTGTAAAATGTTGTTTCTGATTAAGAAGGCATTCTACTGTGAACCTATAACGTCTCTGCTCGTACCCATTGAGCCCTACATATAGGTGAGCCCCTTTGTATCCACAAAGCTCGTCGTATCTATCCTGAGCACGCTTTAACATGTCTCCTTTAAGGTAGAATGCACAGTTTCTCATGTGGTCTGATGGGTCAAGCTCATTGGTATGAACAAACTCATCATAATCTCTTGGCTTCTGAGGGCCAATTACCGGAGTCCAATCTGTATGTCCAGTAAAAGGAACTACCCTCTCTTGCCACCCAACAACCTTCTCATCTAATGAGGCGTTGTGGTCGAACGCTACTTGAGAGGGGTCACACATGACCATCACTCTACTTGTAGCATTAACTTGTTTCTCTTGGTCTCGTGCATCACCTTGTGAACCGAAACCACCTTTACCTCCAACACTTACTTTTTTCAAAGCCTCACCAGTAACTTGATTGGTGTTGACCTTGTGGAATGTCTCTTTGAGGTAAACTTGTCCTTCTAAAGCCTCGACAAGCATGTCATGAGTATTCGCGTACTCTATTGATTGCTCCTCTATCTTTCTATTGAAGATGTAAGTCATATTATCCTACTAGTTTTTGTCCGTTCTCTCTTTTAAAATACACAAAGTCTTTGTCTGTTGGTGCTTCTGACATCTCAACTTCAAAGTACTCGTCATCCACAAAGCGAACAAACCCGTCTAAGGCTTGTGCTTGTGCTTTTAATTCACTGTCTAATTCTAATCCAAAGGTTCTTAATTGAGTTCTCATATTATTTTCTTTTTTTGTTAAACTTTCTTTTGTTAGGGTTCTGTCGAGCCGCTTTAATCTTATCAGCTACGCCGAATAAGTTAGTTTCTAATGCATGGCGATAAGCTTTTCTTGCGCCATTTCCTTTTCCTTTTACTAATTCTAAATCTCTCATATTATTTTAATTTTTGTTGTTCTTTTCTAATTAATTCCTGCGCCTTCTCTATCGCGATAAGTTTGTCGATATTCTCATCAACCTTTTTCCATTTAAGTATTGCATTGCGTACTGCCCACGCGATAAATACTGCTAGTGTAAATAATAATGCTATTGCCATTATAATAATTCTAATAAGTGAGGAGAGTATTTTTCTAGGCTCTCTCTATAACCTTCAATATTCTCAACGCTCCAAACTATACGCTCCTCGAACGAGTTTGGAAATGTACTCCAATCTATCATATCTTAATTGTTTAGTGTTATACGCAAACTGTATATCCTTGAGATTCTGCATGTGCTATTAACTCATCATTAGTAGCTTCCTCATTTCCAACTATCCAAGCGCTAAAGACAGTATTTCCATTTTCATCTTTGAGTTGAATAGCGTTATTTGGTCCTATTTTTCTAAATATAGCGTCATTACATGGAGCAGGTAATACATAATCGACTTGTATCATTTGTCCATCAGATAGTAGTACTATTGCATGGTCATCATAATACGATATTGCTTGTACGCCTACTGATTCATATTTAGTTACAATCTTCTCAACTTCCACAATAACCTCAATCTCTTTGATTACCTCTACAATCTCTGGCACATAAGAGTCAATCTCATCTTGCAAAGCTTTAATCTGAGCCTTTAGAGATACAACATCATGAGTGTAATTCTCTAGCACCCCTTGAGTGTAAGCATTCAGCTCTACCAATTCAGCCTCCAATTCAGCGATAGTCGTAAGGTATCCTTCAATCTTAGCATTCAGCTCATGAATAAAAGCTGATTGGCTTTCATTGACATAAGTGTACTCTGCTTGTAGGTTATCTAAGTCTTCCTTAGCCTTATCAAGTAAGATAGTTTGCATTACTACAACCTCGTTAGCATCCGCAAGCTCAATTCTTAAATCAGCAATAGTAATTTCTAATTGCTCAATAGTTTCATTAGCCTCATTTAAATCATCAAGGTAATAGTTTTTCTGGCAAGCTGTACCTAGTACAACTAATCCTAATAATAATAATTTTTTCATTTTAATTGTTTTTAATTGTTAATAACCATCTCCCATCCAGTCGTTATCTCCACCTCCACCTCCTCTTGAGAAGAAGT
>JBPCUO010000042.1:0-6469 GCA_051011135.1 Bdellovibrionales bacterium | reverse complement strand
CAGTAAAACATTCGTTTTTTTATCAATTTTTAACAAAGATAAAGGCACTCCTATCTCGTTATTATAACTTTTAGGATTAGCCTTTACTAAAAGAGATGTCATAAGAGTTTTTGCAAATTCTTTAGTTGTTGTTTTTCCATTACTTCCTGTAATTCCAATCACTTGAATATTAAGATGTTTTTTCCAAAAACAAGCAAGATCTTGAAGAGCTTTTAAACTACTTTTAACTTGTAAAACCAGCACCTTTTCAGGAAGAGATTTTAAAAAATCTTGAGATCGAGATTTATCATCTATCACAAAACCTACAGCCCCGTTTTCAAAAGCCGATTTTAAAAAATCGTGACCATCAAAGCTTGGGCCTTTCAAAGCAAAAAACAAATTTCCTTTTTGCACTGTACGAGAATCTATAGAAACTCCTGAAAAACTTTCAGCACCTTCTTTTAAAACTTGAGCTTGAACCGCTGATAACAAATCTTTTTTACTTAATACCCAACTCATTGAAATTTCTTTTTTAAAATTTTTTTTGCAACTTGCACATCATCAAAATCTCGCTTTTCATCTCGTATGATTTGAATTTTTTCATGCCCTTTACCAGCAATTAAAATAATATCTCCTTTTTGCGCAAAAAGAATAGCTTTTTCTATTGCTTTTTCACGATTCACTTCAATATCCAGATGCTTTTTTAAAGAACTTTTTACATCCTTTAAGCTGCTTTCTATAATATCCATAGGATTTTCAAAACGAGGATTGTCTGAAGTTAAAAAAACTTGATCAGCATGTTGGGTTGCTTCTTGAACCATAGGAACTCTTTTTGTTTTATCCCGATCTCCTCCACAACCAAAAACAACAATTAATTTTTTATCTTTCTTGTAAGGTTTTAAAGTTTGAAGAACTGAAGATAGCGCCCTTGGTGTATGAGCATAATCTACAAAAACTTGAAAATCATCTTTAGGATTTGTAACTTTTTGTAAACGACCATAAGGAAATTGAAAATCTTCTAAAGCTTTCTGACAATCTTTTAAATCAAAACCTATGACTGTCGCACAAGCTAAAGATGCAACAGCATTATAAACATTATAAACGCCTAATAAAGGAAGTCGAACAAGCGTTGATCCAAAAGGAGTTTTTAAATCAAAAACAGTTTCCGATAAATTTTGATCTTTGATTTTAAAACAAAAATCGGTATCTTCTAATCCGTAAGTATAAACTTTGGTTTTTACATTTTGAATCAATTTTTTTCCATAAGGGTCATCTTGGTTAATGATCGAAAAAAAATTTTTATCAGAAGAATTTAAAAATAATTTTTGTTTCACCTTGAAATAATCCTCTAAATTAAAATGATAATCCAGATGATCCTGACTTAAATTTGTAAATAAAGCTGCTTTAAAATTAAGACCATCGACTCTTTTTTGATCTAAACCAATGCTAGAAACTTCCATCACAGTTGCTTTAGCTCCTGCCTTTGTAAAATCATGTAGCCTTTCAAAAGTCTCTGTCACTTCAGGTGTCGTTAAAGAAGTCTCCCATTTTTGTTTTTGAAAGTGTTGATCTATAGTTCCTATGACTCCTGTGGGCCAACCACAATGATTTAAAATATGTTCTAACATATAAGATACTGTGGTTTTTCCATTAGTCCCCGTCACACCTATCATAAATAATTGATCCGAAGGATCCTCGTGGTATTCATTAAGAAGTCGAGAAAGATCTTCCCTAATATTTTGAGATTTTAAAATAAGACCTTTAAAACTGGAAGGAATTTGAGAAGTGTCTTTCACTAATAAAGCTTGAGCTCCTTGATCAATAGCTTCTTGAATATAAGAATGTCCATCTTCTTTTCGACCCGCAAGAGCAACAAATAAAGATCCCTTTTTAACTTTTTGAGAATGAGTACAAATGGATTTTATTTCAAAATCTTTTAAGGTTTTGGTCTGAAAATAATCTGTTAAAAAATTAGAAAATGTCATGTTTCTTCCTTGATTAAAAGTGGTGCCCGAGGCCAGACTTGAACTGGCACGATTGTTTAAAACCCCAGGATTTTAAGTCCTGTGCGTCTACCAAATTCCGCCACTCGGGCTCAAAGAAAACTTGCTTCAATACAATTCTTAATATAACCTTACTCAAATGAGTGCAAGCAAAGAATCGAATATGAACTCTCGCACAAATATTTCCTTATTTTCAACAATTCGTGAAATTTTTCAAGAAAGTTTTAAATTCCTTAAAAAATATAATATGAACTCTCGCAGAAAGATTTCCTTATTTTCAACAATTCGTGAAATTTTTCAAGAAAGTTTTGATTGCCTTCCTTTTGTCTTTAAAAAAACCACAGTCTATTTTGGTTACATCTGGTTTCCTTTAGCGATTCTCATTATTATTTTATTTCATCAGTCCTTTCCTCATTCCTCTGGCAACAATTTTATAAGCTCTTCTATTCATAGTATGTTTTCTATGAGTCTGCATCTTATAGGTCATTGTTTTATTATTTTTCTTGTCCCTTATTTTGTTTTAGCTTTTTTAAATCAAAAAACGGATAAACCGACCCTTCCCATGAAGGATTTTATCTCTGAAAACATGTTCCCGCTTGTTGTGAATCATATAAAAACCACTTTTACGATACTTTTATTTTTCTTATTATTGATTCTGCCAGGGATTATAAAAGGTCTCCAATTAGCTCTTGTCACTCAAGTCACTTTTTTTGATGATCAATATAAAAATGGAAATGTATCGGCTTTAAAAGTATCTCAAAAATTAACAAAAGGTTTTCTTTTTGGTATTGTGGTCATTACTTTTATTATGACTATTCTTCCTTTTATTTTAAGCCCTGTTTACATGGTTTTATCACTCACAAACGCACTTCCTTTTGCTTTAATAAGTATTTTGAAATTTTTAAGTACTTTTTATTTAAACTGTTTTGGATTAATACTTCTCACTCAAGCCTATTTTGTTTTGAAAAAAAGACATAATCTATGAAAACATTTGCTGTGAGTCCTCAAGGCCTTCCTATTTACTCTTATGATTTTGGAACGACAGGTCCTCAAATTTTAATTTTAGCAGGAGTTCATGGTGATGAACCTGAAGGAATTTATGTTGCTCAAGCTCTCCTTGATTCTTTTTTAAAAAAATTTGAATACAAATTGAAATTAACTCTTATCCCTATTTTTAATATCGAAGGATGTTTAAATCATAAAAGAACAAATAGTAATGATGTGGATTTAAATCGCAATTTACCAACAAAAAATTGGACTGACAAATATGAAAAAAAAAGATACTACCCCGGCAAATCTGCTTGCAGCGAACCTGAAAATAAAAAATTAATACAGTGGATTGATAGCCATAAACCCCGTTTGATTATAAGCCTCCACTCATGGAATCCTGTGATTAATACAAACGGAAACTGCCAACCTGAAGCAGATATTATTTCTCAACATACCAATTACAAAATCTCTGATGATATTGGATACCCTACTCCTGGGAGTTTAGGTGATTATTGTGGATTAGAAAGAAATATTCCAACGATCACTTATGAAGTTGAAAAAGGATCCAGCATAAAAAAAAGTTTAGACTTGCATGTCCCTGCTCTTAAAAAAGCTCTTTTTGCAACTGAAAAAAGAGAGGTCTAAATCTTTTTTAGTTGCCTCTATCAAAAAATCTGTTACATTTATTTTTTAAAAAATTATGAAACCTGCAATTATAACTAAAGCCTTTTCTACCAATCAAATTACTCCTGAAGTGGAGATTTTAGTTGAAGAAACTATAGAAAACTTAGATCAAGGTAAAATCAGAGTTTGCGAAAAAAAATCCAACGAATGGGTGGTTCATGGGTGGATCAAAGAAGCGATACTTCTTTATTTTAAAATAAAAAATATAAAAGAGTTTCAGGCTGGAGATTTTAATTACTTTGATAAAGTACCTGTTAAAAAATGGACTGGAAAAGAAGGAGTAAGAGTAGTTCCTCAAGCTCTTGTGAGAAAAGGATCTTACGCTGCTTCCAATGTTGTTTTAATGCCTTCTTACATTAATATAGGTGCTTATGTGGATGAAGGCTCCCTTATTGATACTTGGGCTACAGTAGGCTCTTGTGCTCAAGTAGGAAAAAATGTTCATGTCTCTGGTGGAGTTGGACTGGGAGGTGTTTTAGAACCCATTCAAGCTCAACCTGTTATTATTGAAAATCATGTTTTTTTAGGAAGTCGCTCAATTATTGTTGAAGGAGTTTGTGTGAGAGAAAATGCTGTGATTGGAGCAGGTGTTGTTCTTACAGCAAGTACAAAAATTCTGGATATCTCTCAAAAAAATCCACGAGAATATGTGGGAGAAGTTCCTAAAAATTCTGTTGTTATTCCGGGATCTAGAAATAAATCCTTTCCTGCGGGAGATTATCAAGTTCCTTGTGCCTTTATCATTGGTCAACGATCTGAAAAAACAGATAAAAAAACTTCTCTCAATGATTGTCTCAGAGATTTTAATGTCTCTGTTTAAGCATTAACGACCTGTTATTTTTAAAAGTTCAACAGGTTTAATTTGAGTTAAATAACGAGTTGGGAAATAACAAGCTAAAGCGGCTAATAAAATAGAAGCTAAAATAATTAAAAAATACTGGAAAGGATCTAGGACTGCTGGAATGGTTCGATCTTCATACATAGCAGGAAGAATATTCCATTTATTGTATTTAAAAAACAGACTTCCAAAAAAACCAATACAAAAACCTAAAGTAATACCTATTAAAGCCAGATAAAAACCAAGTCTTGTAAAAATTTTTACAATATCTTTTCGAGACAATCCTATAGAGTGAAAAATCCCTATGTCTTTTCCTTTTTGAGTCATTAATAAAAATAAAGAAGAAGAAATCCCTAAACAAGAAATAATAATCGCTAAAATAATAAATAAAGTCATAATAAATTTTTCTAATTTGAGAGCAAAAAATAAAGTGGAATTCCTATCAACCCAACTCGTAGTTTTAAAATCTTTAAAAAACTCCTGATAAAAAAGATAATTCTCAGGATCATGGAGGCGTACTTCCGCTCCATATCTTAATTGAGAGTACTGACCAAAATCCAAATCTCCCTTTCTATAAAATAGAGCAAAACCTTTTTGAAAAGTATCTGGTAAAATATCTTTAACAATCACCTTTTTTAAGGGAGGCATCATAGAAGGAGGAAGTAAAAGAGACTTAAGAGACATCACCGTTATCTCATCTCCTATATTAAGATCTAACTGTGTTAATAGATCATAATTAAGGTAGATCCATTTGCCTTGATTAACATAAGATCTTTTGGAATGAGACTCTTCTCCTTCTTTAGACATATCTTCTTGATTTAATTCTTTTGAGATTTGATAATTTAAATACTTTTCAGAATATCCCGTGGCTAAAACCGCTTGAAAACCTGAAGGAGTTTTAAGGATAAGATCTTGAGTTTCAAAAAAAATAATATCTTGAATTCCATCTTGTTTTTTTAACATAAGTTTTTGAGAGAATTTATTCTTGAAGGGATCTTCTTTTAAATCCATAACTATATGAGGCTCATTAGAAATTAAACGAGAGTTGATCGCTTGACCAAAACCTCCCATAATACTAGTAATTAAAATCAAAGCAGCGACACTAATCGCCAAGCCTAAAAGACATATCCAAGCAACAACTTTAATTAAAGAAGTGGAACGAGAAGATAAAAAATACCGACGAAACAGATAGAAAGAAAACATTTGTTTCAATATAATCGATCTCGCTTGAAGAAAGAAACAAAAAAATAATTCCTATTAAACTTAAAAAACTAAAAGATTGTTTTTTTAAATATTAAAGGCTATGTAGTGGATAAAGGGGGTGTAGCTCAGCTGGGAGAGCGCTTGCATGGCATGCAAGAGGTCGTAGGTTCAATCCCTATCATCTCCACCATCTATTAAAAAACCCTTTGCAAAAAAACTTAATGAAATGAAAGTTAAAATTCGTTGAGAGTTATTTAAAATAAAAAAGGCAGTCCAAAGACTGCCTTTTAAAAAAGCAAATTTATCATGCTTTTTTTAATTTTTTTATATTACTCAGTTGCTCCGGCTTGTTTTAAAGCTTGAACTGTATTTTTATAATCCTTTTTTGATAACATAGCGTCCAAAAAACCTTTTTCATCATGAGTTCTGTAAGCAATAGTTAAAGCAGTTCGATACTTGTTATCTCTTGCATTCACATTTGCTCCGGCTTGAAGTAATAATTTTACAATTTCTGTTTTATTTTCTGTTTTATCTGATGAAATATAAAACTCTATACTTTCATGTTTTCTTTTTTCATTTGTAATGATGTAGGTTAGTTTATCTGATGAAGCAGCATACATTAAAGCAGTTCTCCCGTCAGAATCTTGCCCGTTTACATTTGCTCCTGCTTGAAGTAATAATTTTACAATTTCTGTTTTATTTGATGAAGCAGCATACATTAAAGCAGTTCTTTTCCATTCATAATCTTGCCCGTTTGCATCTGCTCCTGCTT
>JBPCUO010000041.1:0-16198 GCA_051011135.1 Bdellovibrionales bacterium | reverse complement strand
GGTGATGAGCAAAATCTTCATAAAGCCAAATATCATTATTATACTCGCCTATTTTTTGAAGTCTTCTTTCTAATCCTTTAAAAGCATTTAAAGCCTGTAAAACTTTTTCAAGAGGCCATTTTAAAGCATGACTACAAGCTATAACTGCTAAAGCATTTAGAGCATTATGCCGGCCTAAAAGATTTAAAACACATGTGCCGATAGATTGATTTTTATAATGAATATCAAATTTTTGCTGATTTTTTAATAGCTGTCGATTTTTAATTTGATAATCTCCTTTTGTCAGTCCGTAACTGATAATTTTTGACTTAGAAAAACGACTCAATTGCTCAACAGTAGGATCTTCAAAACAAGCTACCAAATAATGATGAGATTTTAATTTCTCTATTAATTGTTTAAAAACAGCTTTGACTTCATCGAAATTTTTATAAATGTCTGCATGATCAAACTCAATACTTGTTAAAATTAAACCAAAGGGATTGTAATAAAAAAATTTAGGTTTTTTTTCAAAAAAAGAAGTATCATACTCATCTCCTTCAATAACAAACCATGTTTTATGAGAGTAATAAAAAGAATTTTTAAAATTTTCAGATAGAGCAGCTATAAAAAATCCAGATTCTTTCTCAATAGATTGTGCCGCTTTAGCCATCAAAGAACTTGTTGTGCTTTTTCCATGAGTTCCCGCTATCACTATATTTTTAGTTTTATTAAGAATAGTTTGATTTAAAAAATGAGGTAAGCTGATATAAGGTATTTTTAAATCCTCTAAAGCTTGAATTTCTTCTTGTTTTTTCTGTATGACATTTCCAATAATAACTAATTTAATTTTTGAAGATAAATTTTTTGAACTGTAATTAAATACAGGAATTTTATTTTTTTCTAATAAAGAAGACATAGGCGGATAAATATTTTTATCACTTCCGGAAACTTGAAATCCTATTTGATTTAAGTAACTGGCAAAAGAAGCCATAGCCGCTCCACAAATTCCCATAAAATAAATAGAATCTTTGAGATCCAATTCCAGATCAAAAGATGTGGGAGAAGAGATAGAAACCTGAGCTTTTAATTTAAAAATACTCATTGGTTTAAGTTTTTATTTTTACAGTTGCTTTATTTTTATCAACAAAAAGAGTCGCCATTTGCCCCAAGGGTAAAGGTTGATTATTAGAGATATGACCAACAGGAAAATCCATAACAATAGGTATTTGAGACATCTCTGAAAAAGACTTTAGAAATATATATTTTAAATCCTGTTGTTTTAAAGGTTGGAAGGAGCCTAAAAATAGGGCTTTAACTTTTTTCATTTGACCTGAAAAAAATAACTGATGCAAAAAACGATCGACACTATAACTTTTTTCATTAATATCTTCTAAAAATAAAAAATAAGGTTCTTTTCTTATGGGAAACCATGGGGAGGATAAAGAAGTGCTTATGAGAGATAAATTCCCTCCTATAAGTGGAGATTTTATTTTTTTTGCTTTTGGTATTTTTCCAAAATACTTAAGATTTGAAAATACAAGTTCCTTTTGATCCCCAAATAAAACTCCTTTTAAAAAAGATAACTGCTTTTTAGATAAATGAGGAAGATCTGCAACAAAGGGAGCATGTAAGCTTGGAATTTTACAAACTGTATTTAAATAAAGATGTAAAGCGGTTGCATCACTAAAACCAATAAATGTTTTTTTTGGATATTTATTTTTTATAAAATCAGGCATGATCTTTTGAAGTCCATACCCTCCCCGTATCGCCCATACAAATTGAGATTTTTTATTTTTAAAAGCTTGTTGCAAAAACTGACTTCGTTTTTTGTTAGTATGAGCATGATAAAGCCATTGACGAATCATATCTTTTGGAAAGCAAGGATTCAGTCCCCAATCTTTTAAAATCTCAACTCCTTCCAACCATGCCTTATTCACTGGAAAAGAAGAAGGAGCGACAAGATCAATATTATCACCTTTTTTTAACTGCATAAATTCACCTTTCATAAATAGGGGTTGGATACTTTTCATCAAAACAAGCAAGGCAGTAATTCTTTTTACCCCCTCCACTTGCTTTAATTAAATTTTCATAAGAGAGATAAGCAAGAGAATCCGCTTTTAAAAAATTCTTAACATCTTCTATCTTTTTATTCGCTCCTATTAATTGTTTTTTTAAAGGAGTGTCGACTCCATAATAACAAGGTCCTTTAATAGGAGGAGAAGATACTCTTAAATGAACTTCTTTCGCTCCCGCTTGGCGCAAAACCTCTATCAAAGCTTTTGAAGTTGCTCCTCGAACAATAGAATCATCAACAGCAATAATTCTTTTATTTTTAACAAGATGTTTTTGTGGATTGAGTTTTATTTTAATTTTAAAATTTCTAATGGAATCGGAAGGATGAATAAAAGTTCTACCTATATAATGATTGCGTATAATTCCCATTTCATAAGGGATTCCGCTTTTTTTAGAGTAACCAATCGCTGCAGGAATTCCACTATCGGGTACGGGAATCACAAGATCCGCATCCACAGGATGTTC
Organism: Bdellovibrionales bacterium; assembly: GCA_051011135.1. Lineage (GTDB taxonomy): Bacteria > Bdellovibrionota > Bdellovibrionia > Bdellovibrionales > UBA1609 > JACOND01. The sequence goes on along the minus strand of JBPCUO010000041.1, from coordinate 13,681 downwards.
TTCTGCTAAATACTCTCCCATTTTTTTTCGACATTCATAAACATTTTGACCAAACACGAGACTATCAGGACGAGAAAAATAAACATGTTCAAAAATACATTTGGCTAAACGAGGAGCGCTAGGAAGCTTCTCTGATTTTAAACCCTTATCATTAATGATTAAAATTTCTCCGGGATTAACCTCTCTTAAGTATTCCGCTCCGATAAGATCAAAAGCACAGGTTTCTGATGCCACCATATAGGAGTCTCCTTTTTTTCCCAAAACTAAGGGACGAAATCCCATAGGATCTCTTACAGCAATTAAAGAATTTTCAGTTAATACAGCAAGACTATAAGCTCCTTCGAGCTTTGGTAAATCCGCTTTTAAAGCTTTTTCTATAGAACTTTCTTTACTATTTTTTAAAAGGGATAAAATGGATTCCGTATCACTGCTTCCTGTTTCAAAAGAAGTAGAATTTGTTTTTTTTAAGAGATGATGATTCACTATATTTCCATTATGAGAAATAGAAATAGATCCAAAAGGAGTCATGCCTGTAAGAGGTTGAATATTTTTTAAATCTTCAGAGCCTGTTGTGGAATATCGAGTATGGCCAATACTGGCTAAACCTGTTAAATTTTTTAACTTCTCAGAAGAAAAAATATCTCCTACCAATCCTACATCTTTAAAACTTTTATGGCGGCCTTTATCTAAAGAAACAATACCTGCTCCCTCTTGACCTCGATGTTGAAGAGCATACAAACCTAAATAAGTTAGCAGAGAGGATTCCAGATGATTCCAAATTCCAAAAACAGCACATTTATCTTGCCAACTCATAAGCTTATATCTTCCCATGAGCAATAGTAAGCGTCTTTCAGCTCCTTGATAGACCATTGATTATCTCTAAGAGTCATTTTAGAATCTCCCGTCTTTCCTAAAAACAAAACATCTAAACCTAAATTCATAATTTCTTTTTTAAAAATTGAATCTTTTGAATCAGGAATACTAATAATAACTTCATATAACCTTTCTCCTAAAAGAGCGAGTTTAAAATTAGAATCCAAACAAAACCCCACTCCTCCCTCTAAAACCATACGAGCTAAAGCATAAGAAAGACCAAATTTTCCAACTAATTTAGAACTAGAAAAGGGAACTCTTTCTTGAAGATCTTTTATTTTATGTATAAAAAGATGCAGTAATTCATCTTGTAAACCTCCAAAAGCTTTCTGCTCTTTTTTTGAAAAAAACTTTTGAGCAGAACCTGGGAACCAAAATTGATGAGAATAAACAAGATAAACCTTGTCCTGATTTTTTGTAAAATAACTTTTAGGAATCGGGTTATTGTTTTCTTTTAATCCCACCATAGCAACGGAAGGAGTGGGAGTGATATTCACTTCTTGGCTTTCATTATAAAAACTTACATTTCCACTAATAATGGGAGTGTCTAATATTTTACAAGATTGTGCTAAAGTTTCTACACTTAAAACAAATTGCCCCATAATGTCTGGCTTTTCTGGATTTCCAAAATTCAAACAATCCGTCACAGCCCAAGGAGTAAATCCTCTTAAAGCAAGTTCTAAAGCGGGAAAAAAAATAGAATCTTTAGAGCCTTGCTCTATATCTGTTTCCATAACTGGAACTCGACACCCTAAAGCCACAGCTAACTCTCTTTGACTTTCTGGAAGACGAATCACAGAAAGAGGGCAAGAAGAATCTTGCACTGTTTGAGTTCCTACCTTTTGATCATATTGTTCATAAATAAAACGACGGCTTCTTCCGTTGGGACTTTTTAAAATGTCTATCAAAAGCTGGTTTAAATTGTTTTCTGATAAAGAAAAATTTGAAGGATCTTCTCTATGGATAGGCTCTGGTATTTGATAAGGACGATTTTCTATAGGAGCGCCACTGGTAAATAATTGAGGCTCTACTTTTAAAAGACATTTTTTTGACCAATAAAGCTGTATGTCTTTAGTAGCTAAAACTTCTCCTATAATGCAAACCTCTAATTCAAACTCATCAAATATTTTTTTTAAGGATTCAAAATGACAAGGTTCACAAATAAAAAGCATGCGCTCTTGACTCTCGGACAGTAAAATATCTTCTGGAGTCATTGTGGAATCTCTTAAAGGCACTTGATCCAATTGAATTTTTAACCCGACCTCACCTTTTTCAGCCATTTCAAAACTAGAACAAGTTAATCCTGCAGCTCCCATATCTTGACAAGCAAGCACCAAGTTTTTTTTCATAGCTAAAAGACAGGCTTCCATTAATTGCTTTCCAAAAAAAGGATCTCCTATTTGAACAGTAGGCTTATCGGCTTCTTTTTCACCAAAAGAAGAACTCGCCATAGAAGCTCCTAAAACACCATCTCTTCCTGTCGCTGAACCAACATAAACAACATAATTTCCAACTCCACTCGCTTTAGAATCCATAGGCTTGTCTTGAGAACCTAAAAAACCTAAAGCCATAGCATTCACTAAAATATTTCCATTGTAACATTCGGAAAATTCTGTTTGACCATTAAGTGTCGGTATCCCCATGCTATTTCCATAATTTCCAATTCCACGAATCACTTGATCCACTCTCCAAGAATTGTTTTTTGCTGTTTTAGGATCTCCAAAACAAAGATAATCTGCCAGCATGAGTGGACGAGCATTCATAGCAAAAACATCTCTTAAAATACCTCCAACACCTGTCGCAGCTCCATGATAAGGAATAATATAAGAAGGATGATTATGGCTTTCCATTTTAAAAGCCACACGCTCCCCCTGACCTAGATCAACGATTCCTGCGTTTTCTCCTATAGCAGAAACTTTTTTCTTTGTTGGAAATTGAAATTTTTTTAAATGAATTCTGGAACTTCTGTAAGAACAATGCTCATTCCATAAAGCAACTGCTAAAACTATTTCTATATTTGTGGGTTCTCGATGCAAGATTTTTTTTAACCTAGCATAGTCTTCCTGTTTTAAATGTTTTTTAAGAGAAGTCTCCATCTTTACAACTGACCTAATAATTGAAAAAATTGTTTTCCATCAACCCCGCCTTGCCAAAATTGCATCGCTCTTTCTGGATGAGGCATTAAACCTGCAACATTTTTTTTCTCATTCATAATTCCTGCAATACTTTCTAAAGATCCGTTAGGGTTATCTTCATAAGTGAGCCATACTAGGTTTTTATCCTTGAGTTTTTTTAAATCTTCTGAACTGGCATGATAACGACCCTCTCCATGAGCGATAGGAAGACAGACCTTCTCAGAAGCTGCCCAAAAAGGATTCGAATTTTTTAAATTCAACTTGCACCAACGATTTACAAAACGACCCCTCTCATTTTTTAATAAAGCTCCTAGCAGTAATTGAGCTTCACATAAAATTTGAAATCCATTACAAACTCCTAAAACAGGCCAACCCTTATGAGCTGCCTGAACAACATCTTTCATTGCTAAACAATGCGCTGCTAAAGACCCCGCTCTTAAATAATCTCCATAAGAAAATCCACCCGGAATAATAAAGGCTCCATAATCTTTAATAGAAATGGGAGAGGAATAAGGCAAGATCTCAGGATGAAAATCTTTTAAAGCTTTATAAATATCTTTTTCGCAATTGGTTCCGGGGAATTGAAGTATTGCTGTTTTTTTCAAAATCTAATCCTCTATTATTTTTAATTCAAACTTTTCAATCAATTCATTCGATAAAATATTTTGAGACATTTTGCGAGCAACTTCTAAAGCTTTTTGAGAGTCGCTTTCTTCTAGATGAAGAACAATATATTTTCCATAGTGACATTCCTTAATAGAGGAATCTTTATTTTGAAGAAGTTTTAAAAGAGCACGGCCTTCTGTATCTAAAATCTCTTTACGAAACTGGATCGTCACTCCAATTTTTATAATTTGTTTTTTAGTCAAAGCTTTCTCCCCATTTTTTTAAAAGTTTATCTTGAATCTTTTGATAACTCTCTTCAACGCCTCCCCAACCTCTTCGAAATCTATCTTTATCTAAGCGATATTCTGTTTTTTGATCCCAAAGACGACAACTGTCAGGGCTGATTTCGTCCGACAAAAAAATCTTGTCTTCGGCCTCCCCGAACTCCATTTTAAAATCCACCAGTTCTAATCCCGCTTCTGAAAAGAAAAACTTTAATTTTTCATTAATTTTTAAAGCTTGTTTTTTAATCCCTTCTAAAAAAGCAACATTTTTAATTAAAGATAATTTTATAATTTGATCTTCGCTAATAAACGGATCGTCTAATTCGTCTTTTTTATAATAAAACTCCAGCAAAGGAGCCTGCAAAATACTCTGCCCTTCTTTCAGACCTAATCGTTGAGCTGTACTTCCTGCTAGGCGATTTCTTATCACAACTTCTAAAGGAAAAATATCTACTTTTAAACAAAGACTCTCTAAGGGACTTAAATCTTTAATCCAGTGAACCGGCATGCCTTCTTGTTTTAAATATTGAAAAATCAAAGAAGAAATGGTTTTACAAATTTCTCCTTTTTTAGGAAACGAAGACTGTTTTCGACCTTGATAAGCCGTCAAGTCATCTTTAAAAAAAAGAATCACTTGATCTGGATGTCCTTGAACAGAATAAATTTTTTTACCTTTACCTTCATAAATTAAATCTTTTTTCATTTCCATGCTACATCTCTTTAAGAACTTTAGAAATATGCCCCACAATAGCTGTCACATTTTTTTGACCTGAAAAAATATTTTTTAATTCTTTTTCATTCAGATATTTTTTAATTTCGGGATGTTGTTTTAAAAGATCTTCCAAGTTTTCTTCTTCTTTCCTATGGTGACTGATACTTTGTATCCACTCATAAGCTTTTTGACGAGAAACACCTTTGGAAACCAGTTGATTTAACACTTGAGAAGAAAACACGAGTCCTCGAGAAACCCCTAAGTTTTTTAGCATTTTTTGAGGATGAATCTCTAAATTCTTTAAGAGTCTGGCCATACGCTCTAATCCATAATGAGCCAGAATAAAAGCATCAGGTAAAAGAACTCGCTCTACAGAAGAATGACTTATATCTCTTTCATGCCATAAAGATATATTTTCTAAAGCAGGAGAGATGTAAGATCTTAAAAGCCTCGCCACGCCTGATAAGTTTTCAGCAGAGATGGGATTTTTTTTATGAGGCATAGCGCTCGATCCTGTTTGTCCTTTTGAAAAACCCTCTGTCACTTCAGCCACTTCTGTTCTTTGAAGGTGGCGCAATTCTAAAGAAAGTCTTTCTAAAAAAGACCCTACAAGGCTTAAAGAAAACATCAATCGCGCCAGACGATCTCTAGGGATAACTTGTGTTGCTAAAGTTTCCTGTTTTAATTTTAAAATTTGAGCTACTTTTAATTCGACCTCCGAGCTTAAAGAGGTGTAAGTCCCCACAGCTCCACTTAACTTAACAATACAACATTGCTCTAAAGCCTCTTTAAAAGATGTTTCAGCACGCAAAAGTTCTGTAAGAAACCCAAGTATTTTAAAACCAAAAGTTGTAGGTTCCGCATGAATTCCATGGGTTCTTCCAACACATAAAGTTTTCTGATGGGTTTCCACCAGATTTTTTAATAAGAGTTTTAATTGTTGAAAACTTTTTTCAAAAACTTTAGAAGCCGCTTTGATTTGTAAACTTAAAGCAGTATCTAAAACATCAGAAGAGGTTAGTCCATAATGAAAATAAGCACCCTCTTCCCCTAAATGAGATGTTACTTCTTGGATAAAAGCAGTGACATCATGATGAGTTGTTTGTTCTTTTTTTAAAATTCCAGGAAGAGAAAATTGGGACTTATCTCGAATAGATTGGCTTGCTTTTTTAGGAATGATTCCTAAATCTCCTTGAACTTGAGCCACTGTTTTTTCAACTTCGAGCATATAAGAAAATCGACTTTCTATAGACCAAAGGAGCGACATTTCTTTTAAGCTATATCTATCTATCATTTTTAAAAACCCCCTGCTTTAACCACTGCTTTTCATATTGAATCTGATGAAACAAATCTCCTTGGATCTCTTGAGGGCATAAAATATTTTCTGGTAATTTCTTAAAAGAACCCAAGCTCTTTTTTCCGTAAATATAAGCAGGAGGAAATGGTGTTTGCTTTCTCCATTGAAAAGGAACAGAAAAAGTTTTTTGCAAATGATTTAAAATAAGATCTAACACTTTTTTATCCTTTGCATTATAAGCGGAACGAAACCAAACTTCCCAATAAGGATTTCTATAAAAAACACTTAATAAATTATCATGACTCCAAGGCAATGATAAGTCTTTTAAAAAAACAAAATGAGTAGGAATGATTTCAGAATAAGCTCCTAAATCTCCTTCTAAAAATAAAGCCCTCCATTCCCAATCGGGTGTGACAACCGGTTTTAAAGCAGCGATTTTAGATAAAGCTCCCCCATCTGCGAGCCATAAATAACGAGAACTTTCCAAAGTCGTTTTATGATTTGTAAAGAGAGCTCGAGATTTTTTTTTATGCATTTTTATCTGATCGAGTGATGTTTTTATATAAGTTATATTAGGATGCTCCTTTTGGAATTGATCTTGTTTTTTCAAGCTTTGCTCAAATAAAAAATAATCCGAAAAAAAATCCAAACTCTCCTCCGAGAAAAACTGGGAATTTCCTTCAAAAAAACGAGCCGCTAAATTTCTTGAAAAAGCCGTCAACCAATGCCCCCTAAAATCTTCAAATTTTTTATTCCTTAAAGCATCAAAAAGAAGCGAATCTTTTCTGTTGCTCCAATCCAGATCTTGAAAAGACAAAACTCCTTTAGAACTTAAAAGGCAAAAGCCTCCTTTTTGTTTAGATAATAAACCTAAAGATTCTAAAAAATATTTTTCTTCTGAAGTTTCATTTTGAAAAAACGCACCTAGAGGCATCAGGCTTTCTTGTCCCAAATCGACATAACAAACTTTTTGACCTTCTTGAGATAGTTTTTGAGCTAAAAACAAGCCTCGAGGCAGGCAAGAACTAAAAATAGTCAGATCAAACATTATTTTTTTGACTCATGCTTTTAAAATCCAAACTCCAACAATGAGAGGATCGTGTTTTTTCTATTGTTCCTAAAAATAAAACTTCTTTTTTGGGTATTAAATTCAATTTTAAAAAATCTCCTGGATCTGATAAAATCAAAACCATTCCCAATCCACAATTTAAAGTTTTCAAAAGAGAGGGCCAGCTTAATCGAGCTCGTTTTTTAACATCCAAAAAAGCAAGGGGAACTTGCCAAGGTCTAATTTTAAGATGCAAATTTTTAGGGATAATACGAGAAATGTTTTCTAAACCTCCTCCTGTAATATGAGCCATAGCTTTTAAGTGAGGGATTTGATTCTTATAAGGTTTTAAAAAAGTATAGAGCCTTGTAGGTTCCATTAAAATTTTTTGATTGTTCTTTAAATCCTTGGAGCTTTTATAAATTTTTCGCAAAAGAGAATAACCATTACTATGAAAGCCAGAACTTCGAAGGGCAATCACCTGATCTCCTGCTTTGACTCGATGAGGCCCAAGAATATTTTTCTTTTCAACAACTCCCACAGCAAAACCAGCACAATCAATATCTCCTTTTTGATAAAGGCCGGGAAGCTCTGCTGTTTCCCCTCCTATCAATTCACAAGATGCTTTTTGACAAGCTTTATACAAGCCCTTAAAAAAGATTTTAGACTGTTTGAGATTTAATGCGCCACAAGCATAGTAATCTAAAAAAAAAAGAGGTTGAGCTCCTACACAAATTAAATCATTCACACACATTGCCACTAAATCTTGCCCTAGATGATTCCAACTGGAGAAATGGCGGGCTAACTTGACTTTAGTCCCAACTCCATCCGTAGAAGATGCCAAAATAGGCTCTTTATATTTTTTAAAAGCTAAGGGAAATAAAGAGGCATAGTTACTACCTAATGTTTTTTTAGAAGAAGAGCCTTGAGATTGAATCCAAGAAACAAGACGATCGGCTTTATTAATATCAACTCCTGAAGATTTGTAATCTATTTTTTTACTCATAAATCTAATCTCCCCCTCTTTTAAAAAGGAACCCCTCTGAAAGACCTATAATACTACTGACTGGAAAAAAAAGTCAGTTTTCTTTTCTACTTTTCTTATATACTAATTGTATATGTTTTTATTAAAAATAGTCTTTCTTATTCTAATTCCTTTTTCGTCTCAAGCAAGTCAGGAATTTTTTTCCAAAAAAACTCTATGGGCTAGTAATGAAACAAGTGCTTTTGATCCTTTTATTGATTACGGAGAATTTCAAGACAATGTCACAGAGCAAGAAAGTATTAATTTTTTTCAAAATGGTCGGTCTTTAAATATTAGTTTATCTGCTGGTTATGAAGCGATCACTTTTAATATGAGACAAGTTTATGGAGATAGTCCATCAGTCATTGGTCTTTCTATTGGATTCTTTTTTGATTTAAATTTTGCCTTACATATAGGAGGTCTTCTTCCTCACTCTCATTACAATAGCCTTTTAGGGACAACGCCTAATTTTTCAACCATTCATGTCGATTTTAAATATTATTTTAACAAGCAAAATCTTATTAAAAGTGCTGCTGATTTTTTTAATCCCTATGTCGTTTTTGGTCCTTTTTGGTTTTTTGTCACAAATTATAAATTAAAAGAAGCTAAATCTAAGTACACTCCCACAATTAATACAGAACTTGAAGGAGCGACACCTCAAGGAACAAATCCAGCATTGAATGCGGCTACTCAATCAGACGACACGCTTTTAGGTGACCATAAAGCAGCAGGATTTAAACTTGGTTTAGGAATAGAAATACCTTTTGTGAAACAAACTTATATTGGATTTGAAGTTGCTTATCTCTATGCTCCTTTAGATTTTGAAAACCAAGATCTTTCTGATACGGTTATCCAAACATCAACCAACCCTAATAAAACTTTTTTTGATCGATTGATTTTCCCAGACACTCCTCAAGTAGAAGGCTATCGTTTTTATGGCGACATGGTAACAAGTCTTTTTATATTTGGTGTCAACTTTTAATCCCCTGATACACTGTTTATTTTTTTATACAAATGCCTTTTTCTTAATAAAAGATTTTACAAATGAAAAAATATAGTTTTAAAATAATAAAAACTTAATCAACAAAAGGAGTATTAAATGAAAAAATCATTACTATTTTTAAGTTTAGCATCTATTTTCTTTTTTGGTGTGCCAGAAGCATCATTTGCAAAAAAGAAATATCGCTACATTAAAAGGGAGCATGGAGTTGGATTTCAATCTACTATCATGAACACAAATTTATCCCTTCAAGGTGTTTACACCTACAACTGGAAAGGTCGCATGGAAGGAGGATTCTATGTAAATTTAAGAGATATCTCTTTGCTTCCTCCTGAATTTTCTGATGTTTCTGGTGGTCTTATTGGAGAATATAATTTTGTAAAAAACCGTGGGAAAGTAAAATTCGTTCCTGCCGCAGGTCTTTCCGTAGGAGTTAATGCTGGTACTGGCATGGATCTAACATTTGGTGTTCATACAAGTTTGAAATACTTTGTAGCTAAAAGAACTCCCTTTGTAGTGAAAATCGGATACTTAGGAATTATACCTAAATCTTTTGATATTGCTTCTCTTGATCACAATATCGATATTTCAACAGGATTTAGTTATTACTTTGATTTTTATTAATCAATAAATCTTTTTAAAAAAGAGAAAGAAACCAAGTTGTAAAAAACTTGGTTTTTTTTACAATCATTTTGACACATCAAATCATTCCCCTTATAACTAATCTCTTAGAAATGGAAAAAATAAATTATAACTTTAAAAATAACCAGCTTTGAGAGGAAGCTTTCTTGCATAAAAGCTTGCCCCAATCCCCCCTCAATAATGAAAGATTAGAATTTTTAGGAGATGCTATTTTGAACCTCGTGATTGCTGATTTCTTAATGGAAACTTTTCCAAAAGATCTAGAAGGAGATCTTTCAAAAAAAAGATCTCAATTAGTGTGCGGACAAACTCTTTGGGAAGTGGCTTTAGAACTCAAATTAGATCAACAGCTTCAAGTAGGTCCTCAAGTGAATCCTCAAGAAAAAAGAATTCTCTCTGGAGCTTTTGAAGCTTATATAGGTGCTATTTATAAAGATTCAAATCTTCTGACAATTCAAAACATTCTTAAAAAAATATTTAAAACAAGAGTTGAATCCTCTTTGTTTTTACAAGATTATAAATCTTCTCTTCAAGAGTGGTGTCAAAAGACATATCAAACGATCCCTCTTTACAAAATTAAAAAAGAAGAAGGACCTGCCCATAAAAAGATTTTTCATGTTGATGTTTTTATTGAAAATAATTACAAAGGGTCTGGGGCAGATCATCAAAAAAAACAAGCGGAACAACTGGCAGCAAAACAAGCTTTAGACAAGCTTAAGGAATCTTAAAATGAAAGTACTTATTTTAGGACGAACCAATGTCGGTAAATCCTCTCTTTTTAATCGAATTGCAAAAAAGAAAAAAGCCCTAGTCTTTAACGAATCAGGAATCACAAGAGATCTTATTAAAGAGCCTGTGCACTGGTGGGGACATGATTTTGAAATTATAGATTCAGGAGGGGTGCCTCTTCTGGAAGAAAAAGAAGAAATCCATCGGGAGATTGAAAAACAAATTGAACATGCTATTTCCATGGCTGATTTGCTTATTATGGTCACCGATGGAAGAGCAGGGCTTCACCCAGAAGATTCTAGAATTTTAAAAAAAGTGAGAAAAACAGGAAAACCTTTTAGTCTTTTTGTAAATAAAATCGATCATCCTAAAAATACAAATCTTTTGGTGGGAGATTTTTTTAATCTTTCAACCAATATTTTATCTGGCTCTGTTGAACAAAATTTTGGGGTCGATGAATTGATCGAATGGATCATTTCACACATCAAAACAAAATCTGAAGTCACTCAACAACCAAAAACAACTTCTCTTTTTGTGATTGGAAAAGCCAATAGTGGAAAAAGTTTGCTTTGTAATCAAATTTTAAATACTCAAAGAATGATTGTCAGCTCTCAAGCAGGAACAACTTTAGATACTGTGACAGAATTTTTCTCAAAAAATAATGAAAATTATTCTATCTCTGACAACCCAGGGTCTCGTAGAGGAAAACGAGAAGAAAGAGAAAAATTATCTTTTTCTAAAAGCCTTGCTGAACTGGATCGTTTTGATCTGGTTTTATTAGTCACGGATGGAACTTTAGGAGCTCATCGTCAAGATGCTCGTTTAGTTCAGCTGTGTTTAGAAAAAAGAAAGCCCGTCATTCTTGTTGTTAATAAAATGGATCTTGTGAACCGATGGAGCGCTGAAGATAAAAAAATGAAAAGAGAACAAATCGAAAGAACTTTTCATTTTTATCCTGATCTACCTATTGCTTTTATAAGTGCTAAAACAGGTTACCGAAAAGAAAAATTATTTGAATTAATTAAAGAGATACAAAATAAAATGAATTTTAAAATTTCAACTTCAAAACTCAATCAATTTTTTACAGACACTATTAAAAAAGCTCCCTCTCCTGTTTATGGAACAAGCAATGTTCGTTTTTATTACATCACTCAAACCAATAAAACACCGCCTGATTTTATTGCTTTTGCTAACTACCCTAAAGGCGTCACTCCCTCTTATCGAAGATTTGTGATTCACAAAATAAAAGAACAATGGAATTTAGGTGGTATCCCTATTGGATTTCATATTTTACCTAAGAGATAACGATTTGTTTAAGCATTCGTTTTTTGAGTACGAAAATTTATTTCAAAGATAAATGCATCTTTAAATCAGATATTTTTATTTTTTGTTTTTGCTTGGTTTTTCTCACATAAAACTCTATTTCAGAATTTTTTAAATCTCTCTCCCCTAAGCTTAACCTTATAGGGAGGCCCAAAAGATCTGCATCTTTAAATTTAATCCCCGGTCGCTCTTTACGATCATCTATAAAATAATCCAGCTGTTCTTCTTTTAATATTTTTAAAACTTCTTCTAAAGCTGTTAAAACTTCTGGAGTTTTATCAATAAGACAAATATGAACTGAAAAAGGAGCAACAGACAAAGGCCATACAATACCATCTTCGTCATGAGATTGTTCCACTAAAGCTTGAAGCGCTCTTGTCACACCCAAACCATAACAACCCATTTGTATATATTGTTTTTTTCCATTGGAATCTAAAAAAGTAAGCTGCATTTTTCGAGAATAAACATCAGAAAGATAAAAAAGATGACCTACTTCGATGCCTCGATGCTCTTTAAGCTTGCCTTTTCCATCAGGACTCAAATCTCCCTGTTTGGCATAACAAAAATCTCCATACTTTTCTATTTTAAAATCTCTTTTAGGGTTTACATTTTTAAAATGAAATCCCTCTTTATTAGCTCCTACAATAAAGTTTGTTTTATCTTTGAGTTTATGATCCGAATAAATAGGAATGCTTTGTTTTAATCGGTAAGGACCGCAACTTCCAGGGACAGATCCTGAAATTTTTTGAATTTGATTTGCATCCGCTAAATACGGTAACTCTGAAAGAGATAAAAATCTTTTCAATTTATTAGGGTTCACTTCATCACTGCCCTGACATAAAACAGCTATGATTTGCGAATCTTTTGAATCTCCTTTAGAAGTTACAAAAAATAATATTTTTACCAGATCTTTTTTTTCACATTTTAAAAATTGAGCGAGATCAGAAATAGTAACAATGTCAGGTGTCGCAAATTCTTCCAGAGCTTTTTCTTTTTCATGAGAAGATAATGGCGGCACAAGAGTTGGACAAATTTCACGATTAGCAGCAAAAGCTCCCTCATCAGAAACTAATAAAACATCTTCTCCCTTATCTGCAAGGATATGAAACTCTTCGGATTGATCTCCACCAATAGAGCCTGTATCTGCTTGAACCACAACAAAACGAACTCCTAATCTTGTAAAAATGCGCTTATAGGCTTTAAACATTTTTTGATAATTTTTTTGTGATTCCTCTTTAGAAACATCAAAACTGTAAGCATCTTTCATAATAAACTCTTTAGCTCTCATGAGGCCAAACCTTGGGCGGATTTCATCTCTGTATTTGGTTTGTATTTGATACAAATTAAAAGGCATATCTTTATAACTGATCAAAGAAGATCGAACAAAATCGGTAACCACTTCTTCATGAGTGGGGCCTAAACAAAACTCTTGATCTGATCTGGACTTTAATTTTTGAAGCAATCCTTCAAATTGATTCCAACGACTGGTTTCTTCCCATAATTTTTTAGGCTGAACCATAGGCATTAAAATTTCTCGAGCTCCCTCGTTTTCCAACTCTTCTCTTATTATTTTTTCCAATTTTTGAATCGCTTTTAAAAATAAAGTATTATAGGTAAAAATTCCTTGGCTTGTTCCGTAAATCAAACCTGATCTTAAAAGCAAAATATGACTAGGCACAGAAGCCCCTGCGGGCTTGTCCTTTAAAGTTTTTAAATAAATTTCACTCCATCTCATTAGCACTGACCTTTGAATCGAATCATTTCTATTAAAGCTTTAGCATGATCTCGACCTTTAAAAACTCTTTTTAAAGCTTGTTCTTTATTTTCTACTGTAAGTATAGAGAAAATAACAGGCAAGGAATATTCTTTTTGCAAATCCCATAAAGCGCGTTCTAAAAATTGACATAAAAAATCATAATGAGTTGTTTCGCCACGAATCACCGTCCCTATTGCCAAGATTCCATCATATTTTTTTGGACTCTCTAAGAGCCATTTGACACATAAGGGG
>JBPCUO010000040.1:0-7875 GCA_051011135.1 Bdellovibrionales bacterium | reverse complement strand
ACAAAACTTGAGCTTCCACCCCAGAAAGCAGAGCCAAAAATTTTTACAGGAGATCCAAGTCAACAAGTTAAAGAGCTTCTTAATCACCTTAGAGACAAGGAAAAAATCTTATGAAAATTTTGGTTGTAATTGGCAGCTCTAAACAGGGATTAAGCCGCCCCGACCTCGAGCTTGTGGGCTACTTGGAAGAAAAGGGACACGAAGTTTCTGCATTTGCTCTAGGGGAAGAGCCTGACGATTTTAAAAACTCCCCTCATCCTGCATGTTTAAAATCTTACTTCTTTGACGAGTCTCTTAAAACTTATAACCCCGTAGGCTGCAGCTTTGTTTTAAAAAAATATCTTGAACAACATGATTTTTCAGTGGTTCTTTCTACAGCGTCTTTAAAAACCAAAGATTTTTTTCCCTGTGTAGCAGCTTCGTTAGGGGCCCCTTATCTCAACGAAATTAAAACGCTCTCTTTTGAAGAAGGCGGTTTGCAGGTATTAAAATCTCTTTTTTCTGGCAAGCTTGTGGGCCACTTTAAAATTCAAAATAACCCGGCTTTTTTGTTGGTCAAGGCCAACCAAATGCGGGGCAGCTTTAAAGAGGGTGGGAAGGCAATCGCTTTTCAGGCTTCTCTTCCTAAAAATCCCGTGGAGCATATCGGGTTTAAGCAGCCTGCAAAACAAGTTAAAGATCTAGCAGAAGCAACTATTATTGTTTCTGGTGGGCGAGGGCTTGAGAAGCCTGAAAATTTCAAACTTCTGGAAGATCTGGCAGAAAAGCTGGGCGCTGAAGTCGGGGCTTCTAGAGCCGTAACTGACGCTGGATGGCAGCCCTATAGTCGCCAAGTGGGACAAACTGGAAAAACGGTTTCGCCCAATCTTTATATTGCCTGTGGAATTTCTGGGGCTATTCAACATCTGGCAGGAATGCAAGAAAGTAAAATCATTGTAGTTATTAACAAAGACCCTGAGGCCCCCTTCTTTAAAAAATGCTCTTATGGTCTTGTTGGGGATCTTTTTGTTATTCTTCCAAAGCTCCTAGAATCTCTTTAATTTATTCACATGCTCTTAGGACCTTTTTAAGAATTTCTATCGAGGGTTTGCTTCTTTTTTCTTTTATATGCTAGATTATAGCTTGTAAGGAGGATCTTATGCGGTTTTTATTCATACTTTTATTTCCCTTTATTTCTTTCGGAAAACAGGAAGCGGTTGTTGTTAAATACAAATATAAAAACTCGCCTTCTGCAGTTACAAAATCTATAACACTCAAAGAATTGAAATGGGTTTATGGTTTAACAAAACAACAAACTCCTTATTATCCACCTTCTCCTAATCAGTTTTTTCAGGACTTCCTACGCTTTAAGCTCGGTGTAGAGGTGGCTTTATATGATAAATCTTTGGTTTCTAGTCCTAAAATAGAAAAAATGATCACTAATCCTTTTTTAAAAGCAAGTTTTCATCAAGAACTTTATAAGGCTTTGGCGGAGTTAAAATTAAAAACCAGTTTAAGAGGCTTGGAAAAATCAGCAGCATCTTTATCAGATAATCAATTAAAAAATCTTTATAGAAAAGATTCTCAATATAACTTTAATTATATTTCTATTTATCACCCTATTAACCCGACCTCTGCTCAAAAAAAAGAAGCTTCTTCGCGAGCTCAAAAAATTTATAAGCAAGTGCGAGCATCAAAAAAATCTTTTACAGAATTGATTCCTTTGGTTTCGGATGATAAATATGGCGGTCTTTTAAATTGGAATCGAACGCGATCTTCAATACTTCCTCAAGTTTACAAAGTGGTTCAAAAAATGAAAAATGGTAGCGTCAGCAAACCTATTAAAGTTTCTGATGGTTATATTATTGTAAAGATGAACCAAAGAATTCCTTATAATAAGTCTATTCATGAAAAGCCATTAAAAGAAAATTACTTTGCAGAAAAAAAATCTAAAGCTTTAAACGCTTATATGAATAGATTAAAGAAAAGATTTACTATTACTTTTGTAAATAAAAACCTCATTAACTCTTTAAAATAACTATGGCTCACCTTAGGGGGCTTTGTCTTCTAATCTTTGTATCCCTGGTTTTTTGTACAAAAAAACCACAAGATGCGCCGGTATTAACAGTCGCCTCTAAGGTTTGGAATCTTAGCTCTTATAAAAATCTTTTACAGCTTCGTGTTAATAACATTTCCCATCTCGAAAAAAACAGTCTTGAAAGCCTCGAGAAAATTAAAGAATCTCTTACTAAAGAATTAATTTTAAACACTTTAGTTGAAGAATGGGCAAGAACAAAGGGAATTAAGCCTTACAAAAACCCAACTCCCTCTCCGGCGTCTAAAAATTTTTATGGACAAAGTTTCTCACTGCAAGATCTTAAAAATCACCAAAAAGAAGTCGCTCTTTATCAAGCCCTCCTCGAGCATCTCTCTAAAAAAACCCAATCCCCTCCCTTATCCCAACAAAAAAAATATTACTCCAAAAACAAAAAAAAATTTAAAGTTCCAGCTTCTTGTTTTTTGGAACAAATTCTTGTTTCTTCAAAGGGCCTCGCTAAAGATATCTCTTTACAATTAGAGCGAGGAGAATCTTTTGAAAAACTTAAGTTTTTACATTCTAAAAAGGCGGATGTCGGGTGGGTCTACCGAGGTGGGTTGCGGGTTTTTGATCGAGCTTGTAAAACAAAAACCAAATCCATTACCCCTGTTTTAAAAAGCGACTATGGATTTCATATTTTTAAAGTTATAAAAAAACGAGCTTCTCGGCAAAAAAGATTCTCTCAAGTTCAAAAAGAAATTATAGAAACAATGACAAAAACAGCAAAAAAAGCACTTTTTCAAAGTTGGCTTAAAAAAGAGGTTTCAAAAACCCCTATATTTATTAATAAAAAACTTTTGAATAATATCCGCATTCAATATAAGAAGTAATTACTTATGAAGCTACTTCTTAGTTTATTTTTTATAGGAATCTCTTCCGCGAGCCAGGCTCGGCTTGTAGAAAAAACAGCTGCATTTGTAGCTGAAAAAGCATTTTTATCTTCTGATATTCGACAATTTCAACAGCAAATAAAAGCAAATCTTGCCCCTGATTCTTTTTTGTTTTCACTTTATCCTGAAAAGAAATTGTTACAAAGCAAATCTTTAGCTTTGGATTTTTTAATTTTACAAGAAATTTTATTTCAAACAGCCCAACAAAAAAAGCTGGCACTACCGCCGCAAAACTTTTTAAAAAAGAAGCAGTTAAAATTAAAAAGATCTGCTGCTAATAAATCTTGGGAGGCTAAACTCCTTGCTCAAGGCCTGAGCTTAGATTCTTTTTGGAAACAAGTAGACCAATACGCTCTTACCGATCTTCTCATTTCTCAACAAGTCGTCTCTAAGGTTATCATTTCTGAAAATGAAGTTAATTCTTATTACTTTAATAAATACGGGAAAAACCTTTTTAAAGATTTTGAATATGAATTTAGTTTTGTTTCCTTTCCTAATAATAAAAAGGGCGCAGAAGATGCTCAAGCTTTTTTAAAAGAGGCTCAAAGAAATTCTTTTGCTAAACAATCTAGGAAAAAAAGGCTCGTGGTTAAACACTTTAAGCTTAAAAATTTCGAAATAAATCCCAAAATGTACCAAGCTTTAAAACGCTTGTCGGTTTCTCAAATTTCAAAGCCTCTACTTATTAGAGATCAACTTTATTTATTAAATCTTAAGTGGAAACGACCTTTTTTAAATCCTCAACAGCAAAAAAAAATAGCAGAAGTGCAAAAGCATCTATTTGAAACGCAAATAAAAAAGGAATTAAAAAAATGGATCGAGATTCAAAAATCTTTTTTTCTAGTAATAAAAAACTTTCCTTAAAAAATCGTATTGGAATTACAACAGGAGACGAGCGAGGAATTGGCTATTATGTTGCTCAAAAAAGTCTTCAAAAAATTGGACCTCAAAAAAATTTTCAATTTTTAGTTTGGACTTCCTCTCATTCCCCTTCTTTAAAAGTTCCCCGTTTTAAAACCAAGGTTTTTAAAACAGCGCAAGCAGCACTCGAGGCCCCCTTTAATGAAAATTTCCTGTTAGAAATTAAATCTAAAAAAGGATCTGGAGACTGGGTCATAGATGCCGCGAATCTTTGTTTAAACAGGCGCCTTTCTGCTCTTATTACGGGACCTGTTAGCAAAGCGAGTATAAAAAAAACCTCCTACAAAAGCTTGAGTCAAACTCCGCTTTTAAAAAAACTCTCGCGCGCTAAAAATGTTTTTATGGTTTTTAGAGGTCGGTTTTTTAATGTCGCTTTACTTACAGATCATAGGCCTTTAAAACAAGTATGCATTAACTCTCGGGATTTACTGTGCTTAATTCGACAAACTCTTGCATTAAGAAAAACTCTCTCTCCTAAAGAGCAAAAAAAACCTCTCGGGATTTTGGGCTTAAATCCCCATAGCGGAGAAAATGGACTTATTGGAAAAGAAGAACAAAAAATTTTAATTCCTCTTTTGAAAAAAAATTTTAAAAAAGGAGAAGTTGAGGGGCCTCTACCGCCAGACACTGCTTTTTTGAAAAAAAATTG
Organism: Bdellovibrionales bacterium; assembly: GCA_051011135.1. Classification (GTDB taxonomy): domain Bacteria; phylum Bdellovibrionota; class Bdellovibrionia; order Bdellovibrionales; family UBA1609; genus JACOND01. The sequence goes on along the minus strand of JBPCUO010000040.1, from coordinate 3,338 downwards.
GAAGCGCTATAGTTTTTATCTGGCTCTTTATCATGATCAAGGCCTTATTCCCTTTAAAGCTATTCATGGGCAAAGTGGTTTTGCTCTTTCTTTAGGGCTTCCTTTTTTAAGATTTAGTGTAGATCATGGGTTGGGAGTGGGTTTATCTCCTAAAGATATTTGCTTAGACTCTTTTTTAGACGCAACAAAAGCATGTCTTAAACTTGTTAAACAATTTAAAAAATGAAAGCTGCTTCCAAGATTTTTAGAGCTAACGATATTCGCGGAGTTTATAAAAAAGATTTTGATCTTAGTTTTTGTAAGGGCCTTGCTACCAGTTTATCTTATCTTTTAAAAAAGGATCTTGCAGTTGCCTCTCCTAAAGTTTTAATTGGTTATGATGCTCGCTTAAGCAGTCCAAAAATTGGAGCTTCTTTAATAGAGGCTCTTTTAAAAGAAGGAGTCGATGTTTGTTGCATCGGCATAGCACCCTCTCCTCTTTGTTATTTTTTATTACACCATTATAACCTAGCAGCAACAGTTGTTATAACAGCAAGTCACAATCCTCCAGAAGATAATGGTTTTAAATTTTTATTTCATGAAAGATTAGGGGCTAAAGCAACTCTTTTAAGAATTAAAAAGATTTATTTTGAAAATAATTTGCCAAAAACAAAATCTCTAAGGGGACGGTTATTTGAAATTGATTCGACGACTCCTTATATCCAATCTTTAAAAGAGGAATTTTCCTTAAAGGCGATACCCTTTGTTGTAGATACAGGAAATGGAGCTTTGGGGCCTTTAGCTCAAAAGGTATTTCACTCTTTCAAGCTTTTCCCTCAATTTTTAGGTCTTAAACCTGATGGTCATTTTCCCAATCATCATCCTGATCCCACAGTAGAAGAAAACTTGGAGGATTTAAAACAAGCTGTCTGCGCCAGCTCTGCCGCCTTTGGAGTAAGTTTTGATGGAGATGGTGATCGCCTCGTTCTTGTTACTTCTAAAGGAAAAACAGTGTTGGGAGATGAGCTGGCTTATTTGTTTCTTCCCTCTCTTTTAGAAAAACAAAAATCAAGCAACCTTCATTTACCCCTTGTTGCTGATGTAAAATGTTCTGACTGGCTTTTTCAATTTATAAAAAAAGAAGGTGGTGAGGTTATCTTAAGTCAAAGCGGGCATCGGTTAACCCGAAAAACAATGAAAGAAAACAAGGGACTGGCTGCTTTTGAGTTTAGTGGACATATCTTTTTTGATGATCGACCAAATAGGGGTTTTGATGATGCTCTTTATGCCTGCCTAAGAGTTTTAGAACTTCTTCAAAATGGGGCGACTTTAGAAAATCTTTTACCTAGTATTAAAACCTCTAGAACTAAAGAAATAAGACTTCCCCTCGATCCCCAGCAAATCTCGCTAAAACTAAAAAATATTCGCAACTATCTCGAAGCTAAAAAAGAAACTTTTGTTGATATTGATGGAATAAGAATTTCTCGAAAAACAAGTTGGGCTCTTATTAGAAAGTCTCAAACTCAAGATGCTTTAACTTTAAGGTTTGAGGCTAGTAACAAAGAAGATCTTTTAAATCTCAAAAAAGAATGCTTTAGTGTTTTAAAAATTCCTCTAAGCTAAAGCTGGAATTTCTTCCAGCTTTTAAATTTACAACAAAGATTATGTTTTAATCATAGCTATCACTAAACAAAACAGCACAAGTGATTCGATCATAGCTAAACCGACCATAAAAGGCACAAACATTGCTTTTCCCGCTTGTGGGTTTCTAGCAATTCCTTCCATCGCTGCAGAAGCTACTTTTCCTTGTCCATAAGCTCCACCAACAGCTCCTAAAGCAATTGTTAAAGCCGCTGCAATAGCTTTTAAACCCGCATCTCCGCCGGTTGATTCAACAACTTCAGCTCCAAAAGATACAAGGGGCAAAAAGCTGGCTGCTAATATAAGTATTTTTTTCATTCTCTTTCTCCTTTTTTTATTAATGATCATGAGATATTGCCAAAGACACATAAACCATAGACAAGATAGTAAAAACAAAAGCCTGTAGGGTGCAAACAAAAAGACCTAAAAAGTAAAAAATAATAGGAATAAACCAAGGCGCCAAGTCTAAAAAGATACTTATAACCACATGATCTCCCATCATGTTTCCAAAAAGACGAAACCCTAAACTCACAGAGCGAAAAAGGTGAGATAAAATCTCTATAAAAACAAACAATGGCATTAAAATAAGAACAGGCCCTAAAAATTGCTTAAGATAACCCCAACCATGCTCTTTAAAACCATAGTAATTATAGGCTAAAAAAGAAAACACCCCTAAGGCCATTGTTGTATTAATGTTTTGTGTGGGAGGTAAAAATCCCGGGATAAGGCCTATTAAATTTTGTATCCAAATAAAAATAAAAAAGAAACAAAACAAAGGAAGCATCCGCCTTCCTCCCGGCCCTATAATATCCTCAGAAAGGCTCGAAATTTGCTCTAAGCAAAGTTCGAAAAAGCCTTTGATATTACATTTTCCTTCGGGAATAAAAGCCTCTTTTTTTTGAATCGCTTTTCTGGCTAAAACAGCTACAAAAAGACAAATAAAACAGGCAAGAATGCTGTAGGAAACATGATAAAGCTCATGCTCTATAAAAGAAATAAAATCTATCCAAGTAAAGTGCGACACTATTAAGCCTTTTTTTCAAGAACTGCAAAAGTTATAAAAAAAGAAGGCAGAAAAATCAAGCCTAAAACCACCTCTATGGGTTTTGCCAAGATTAAAGCTCCGTATAAAAGAATCACCAAAACCACCCACTTTAAAAAAACAAAGCTTAAAACCACAGAAGTTTTTTTTCTTTCAAAAAACCATCTGGAAATCTTTAAAAACAAGCATCCATAAACTTGAGAGAAAAGAAAAACGAGCAGAAAAGCCAAATAGTTAAAAGAAACTACAAAAGTTAGTGGCGCAAGCGCTAACGCCAATACTACTTGAATGAAGAGAGTTTTTTTGATCATTTTAGTTTTTTAAAAAAATTAAGGAACCATAAAAGATAGCAAATAAAAACAGAGATTATAAGGCCCCAACCGTTTAGCGCAAAGGCTTTATCTATATAATAACCCACAACCAGGCCTACCGCGATATAAGAAAAAATTTCAAAACCTAATAATAAAAACTTTTTCAAAACCTAACTCCTGGTTGGTTTCTAAATCTATCATAAAGCCACTTTATTTTTTGACGAACAAAAGGTGTTGGGGGAGAGATTTTTTCCAACTCTCTAATAGCGAGTCGAAATTGTTTTTTTTCTTCATAAATTAAAGCAAGCGACTCTCTAAACAAAGACTTTTTATGAGGGTATTTTTTAATTTGTTGTTTTAAAAAA
>JBPCUO010000039.1:0-8952 GCA_051011135.1 Bdellovibrionales bacterium | reverse complement strand
CCCTCATTGTGGACAACCGGGAGACCAGGTTATTTCTTGTTATCACTGTGAAAAAAAGGCAAAAATTTGCTCCCTTTGCCTCGAAAAAGAATTAAAAACTTGCTCTAAAAACTGTTCCTATCATTTTAAACATGGTCATCAATGTCGAAAAAAATATTCTTATAGATAAAATTTAATTCTAAAAAGGCAGAAATAAGATTGCAAAAATAAGAAAATTTACTTAAATAAAAGATTACGGCGGTCGTAGCTCAGTTGGTAGAGCTCCAGTTTGTGGTACTGGCTGTCGCGGGTTCAAATCCCGTCGATCGCCCCATTTTCAGACTTATAAATCCTTGCAAAAATTATCTTGAGCTAATTTTAAATAAGAGCGAGTCGCCTCTTTATAGCAGTTTATTTCCATGTCCCAATTCTGATTTTTACAAAGTTTTGTTAAATCTTTATAAGGTTTTTCATCTGCTAATTCTTTCCTGTAAGAAAATTCATTTTTTGAGACAAGGTAGGAAGGAGATACGCACATAGTTATAGGCATTTCTAATTCTGATCGATTTTGGCTGCCTAAATTAAAAGAAATTTCTTTTAAAAGTCTTTTTGGAGAAGATAAATAAAATAATTGATCCAGGGAAATTCCTGAAAAAAAAGCAACCTTAGAAAAAGAAAACCCCATGGAAAAAGAAAACCCCATGCTCTGTTCAAAGGTGTAATGCAGCATTTCTGCTACAGAAATGTATTTTATCATAAAAGCTTTATCACTATAAGAAGTTAAGCATTGAGCATGCCAATCCCCTTGAGAAAGATTTAAAAAATCTTTATAGAGATGAGTCACTTGCACTGACCTTCGATCATAAATAGAAATTAATTTTAAATCTAATTTTTGATCAAGATTTTGCTGAATCTCATCAGCTTGATTTAAACAATTTGAAATGTTTTTTATTTCTGAAGATCGAGTTAAGCAATTAAACTGAAAGTTCCAAATAGCACATGTTTTTGCTAGATATTCCTTGCTCCACTCTTCAATATCTTTTTGAATTTCACTTTTAGAGACCTGGTTTTCAGCATGTGAAAACTGAAACAAACCTAGGGCAAAAAGAAATAAAATTATTTTTTTCATTATTTAATATATCATTTATTAAATTCTAAACTTCTTTTTGAAATAAAAATCTAAACTGTATTTTCCTGCTCCAGAAATTAAGAAAAGAAGATAAACAACCGCATATAAAAGAGCTAATTCTTTTTTTTCAAAAGGATCAGGTCCATGCGTCATAAAAGCAGCGATAAGCATAGTTATAAAAGTTGTCAAAACAGACCATCTCGTTAAAAAGCCAAAAAGCAAAAATAAAGAAGCAAAAAATTCTGAACCAATAACAAGAACAAGACTCACGGTAGAGCCCACCCCTAAAGGATCGGGAAAATGAGGGGCTATATTTTCAAAACCCATTAATTTTCCAAAACCATGCCTTAACATCAAAAGAGCAACCAAGACCCTAGTGATTAACAAAGCCCAATGTACCAAGCTATTTTCTAATTTTTTTCCAAAATGAATAGCAAATAAAGATTTTAATTTCACAAATACTCCTTTTTTTTATAAGAGTATAAAATATTATCATTGATTTTTAAAAGTTTAAAGATTTATTTAACTCAATCAAATCTAATTATTCTTAATAATAAATGAATTTAAAGAAAAATACTCAATATAGTTTTCTCAAAGAAAAATATATGCTATTTAAAGATCTTATTGCGGGTGTAGCTCAGCTGGCTAGAGCGCAACCTTGCCAAGGTTGAGGTCGTGGGTTCGAATCCCATCACCCGCTCCATTTTAATAATTTTGAATAGAGACAGGAGTCTTACCCAGTGGTTTATCCAGTGTGATAACAGCTAATCCATAAGTTCTATTTTAATAATTTTGAATAGGGACAGGAGTTTTATCAGGCGTGGGAACAGGTAATCCATAACTCACACCTTCGTAAGCTTTAAATGCTTTTTCAAACATGTTGCTATCTTTTTTAGATTTATAATTAAAGTCATTATTTAAATAAGCGTAAGTATATACTCCATGATGAAAACCTGTTTCTTTAAACTCTCTTTTAGAAAGATTAAGGGAAATCACTTCTTGTACCGGATCAGGATAATTCACAAACATATTAGAAGGTATGTAATTGTATTTTGAATTTTTTTCTAAATCCCCATTATCTCCTTCCATAATATTTTTCATACTTTGGAAGTAAGTTAAATATTCTTTATATCCTCTTAAAACAATCATAAAAGGTCTGTTTGCTAAATCATAAGGATTTAAAAATTGAGAGTTATTAGGATCAAGCGTAGATTGAGAGATATAATAATAATTTTCTCGAATAACTTCTGGTTGATCTTCCGGTCGATTTTGCTCTGGATTGCAAATCATTAGCCCTGGGCGAGAAGTTATAATTTTCTTGTAAGGATTGTCATTAAAATCCCTGCTCCATATTCTGTTTTTATAAGGTCGCCAAACTCCTTTTTCTAAGTGATTAAAAAAAGCATTAGAAGTTGGTCTTATCACCATGCATTTTTTAAATTTTTTAACATTAATATCAAAGGTCGCTCTAGAACTTGCTAAAAAAGCACCGTGAGCAACACGAACATCGATAGCCCTACGACCACTGTTAGAGGCATTAGAAGAAATACTTTTAGAAAGACTCACATCGGCAGCAGTAAAATTCATACCTGCCCCATTTAAACTCACACCAGCTCCATGCTTAATCCCCAAAGAAGTTCCTCTTTGAGAAGTCCAGTTCATATAAGAGCCTAAAGAAAAACTTCCTGCGACAGAAAATAACTCAGAAAATCCCTCAATATACTTGGAAGGCTTTTCAGATAATTCACCCACAAACATTTTAAAATCAAGATCGAAAAAATCAAAAGGATTTTTTAAACAAGATTCTAACAAGGATCCTGAAGGTATTTTTTTATTAGCAATAAGATTTCCATACCATGTATCTGATTTTTTTGATTTTATATTTTCTGTGATATTTGTCACTTGAAACAATTTATTTTTAACAGCACTAAACTCTTCATTAATCTCATCCGAATCTAAACAAGAGTAATAATTGCTTAAACATCTCGAAGAATATTGTTCACATATTCTATGATTTAAATTGTATTTACAAAAAAAGTTGAGAGAATTGTGACAAGATTGAGCATCTAGATTTTCTTTACAAACAGAAAGAGTTGGATCTTTTGAACATTCTGATTCAACAACTTTCATACAAGTGCCCTCTTCTAATTGAGAAGATCTTTCGCAATATCTTTTATTTTTATTATGATCTCTTTCTTTGCAATGATCTAAATACATGCAATTTCCATACGCAATATGGCATTTCTTAATCTCTGACTCTCCTCGGTTTTGTCCTTCAGAAATCATATTCATAAAACCAACGATAAAATCTCCTTTTTCAGCATCAGAAATACCATTGCTCTCTAAAACCCGATAGTAATCATATTTTTTAATATAGTTCGTATAGGCTGCTCTCATTTGATCTGGTGTTAGATAATCCTCATAAAAAGAATCTAACCAAAAACTACATAAGGATTTTCCAAGAGTTTTAATTTCTGGATCTTCTTTATTTTTTTCAAAAATACCCTCATCGATAATGTATTCTAAAGTTCTTGAAACATTCTTCATAATTTCAGAAGACACATTATAAGAAAGTTCTCTGTCATTCATAATGTATTGAATGATTCTTTTAATTTCAGACCGCTCTGATTCAAGGTTTAAAATTTCTGAAAAGGTACTCACTTTTGTTTCCTCTTCTTGCTTATTAATCAATTCCAAAACATAAGATTCAACAACTCGATCTAAGCATTGTTCATACTCTGTATTCACCATAATTTTAGCTAGAATTCCTTCAAAAAAATTAGAAGGACAATGCTCTTTCATTTTTGCTTTGATTTCTTTTTTCATTTCTTTATTAGAAATAACATCTAAAATTCCATCAATATCTAATTCCGAATCCTCGTTTAAAAGATAAGTGTTTTTATAAGATGTATTTAAATCCTTAGTAAATTGATTTCCTTTTGGCGTATAAAGATCTACAACTCTTAAAGCATTTTTTTCTGAAAAAGAACCTACAAGCTGATGAATAGAAATATCTTCCTGAGCACCTTTGTAGTAATTTTTTATATAATTTTTAGATCTATTTTCTTGAAATTCAATTTTTTCATGAGATTCGAGTAAAGGATCATTCATTACTAAAGAACTAATATCTGTGCAAGATTCAAAATTTTCAGAACTAATATCTTTGCAAGGATTTTCAATGCCATTGATAACAATAGGTTTTATTTTAGAATCAACAGGTTTAGAATCAACAGACTCTTTAGAAGATAAATTAAAATGTTTGTACTTACGGCCTACTTCATTTTCATCTATAATTTCATCTGTATTAAATCCACTAAGAGGTTGTAAAATATTCCAGTTTGTCCAGTTTGGAATTTGAAAAGCACCCACATAAGGTTTTGTAATAAGATCATGATCAAAAAAGGGCTTCCATTGAGTCTTCTTAAAATCAATTTCGCAAGTCGATCGGCTGGCATTAATCTCTTTAAATTGAAAACCTTCAGGATCAACAGGAATCACTTGAACAGATATCATATTTCTTGAAGCGATATAAAAAAATTGATCTTTATTAAAGTGAAGAGGCACATACATATTTACAAAGTTAGCACTCGCCCTAATAACAGTATCAATATGAGTGATATATCTTCCTTTAAGGCGATTGGTAACAACAGATTTAACAAAATCTTCATCTTTATCAGTTACAGAATTAGTTATAGATTCTAAAGGGACACGAGTTTCTCTAATTTTATCCAGAGTTTTAGTCTGGATAACACGAGGTAAATCTTCTGTTTCTTGAGGATTTCTTAAAATCATAATTCGCACAACATAATAACCATCTCTTAAAAACTCTCTGGCTTTATGTTCTCGACCTAAAGAGATATTATCTGGTCTTGTTACGATAGGTTGAAATAAAAAATATAAATTATGAAAAACATGAACATTTAAAAACTTATCCAGAATATAAGAAGGAAATAAATTAACACTTTTAAATTGATTAATAACAAGTTCTGGCTTAGAGACACCCAGTACTTTTGTTCTAATTTCGTTATCACTTAATTGAGAGATATCTTGATAAGATTGAAAGGCTCTTTGCCAAGGGCTTAAAGCCGCTTTTGTCGTTCCATACAAGTTCATCTCTTCAGATAAAAAATGAATCTTTCTTGGGAAATACTTTTGTCGATTATAGTTTTTATGCTCGATACTATCCGTCCAAGTAAGACATCCATTCGCGTCCGCTTGTGGTATCGTTTTATTTTTTGTATCAGAAAAACTTTCTACAATGTCCCCTGTTATCAGATCTTCTACAAAAACTCTAAATTTAATTCCTTGATTGGTATCTTCTGTTACAACATCTTTAATACATGCCTTCCCAATAAAACGAGCCGTTCTTTTAACAACCGTTTCATTCGTTGAGCAGTCTTCATCATTTTTTATATTAGCGAGCGTTACCTTACCTAAAGCCACATCTAAATGAACAGAATTAAATCCTAAATCAGATAATACATCTACTTTATTTACAGTTTCATTTTTTTGAATAGCATCATGAATATATTCTATTTTTTTAGTTTTTATAATAGATCTTCGAATAGGAATTTGTTTGTAATAATTATCTATTTCATTATCAATAACATAGGTAAAAATAGATCCACTTTGAATTTCTTGAGTCAGATTAATAGTGTAAATCCCTTCAAATCTTGTAAAAGGAAGCTCCTTTAAAGGTTCAATTTGTAAAGCTAATTTATAATTGGCATGCTTGCTAAAATAAGAAATAGGGATATCGCAAGATAAATTAATATATTTTGATCTCTGATTAGAGTTTCTTTCATTACTAATATAAACTTTTTTGGAACAAATATCCTTGTTAATGCGATAGTGTTTTTTATTAATATCAGGAACTACTAAAAGCTGTAAGCTGACATTGTAAGATCCACCTTTTACGGCTTCATCTACTAAATCTTGCTGCAATCCATGAGTTCTTAAATTCAAAGGAACTGTTAAACTTAATTTTAAATGACGATTGTAACAACCTTCTTCTGATTCAGAATCACAAATGGTTTGATATTTTTTTAATAAATCATAGGTGCTCATTTCTTTTTCTGATTTTTTTGATAATAAATTTTCAATTTGTAAATCTATCGTAGGAGCCCATAACTGAGGATATTCTGATGAATCATCTTGAGCTAAATATTTTAAACCTTCTCTTTCGTAAGGATGTTTTTTAAAGACAGGATATTTTTTAGAATAATTAGTTCTTAAATCTAAAATTTCTGGAAAATTTCCCTGACCATTTTCTAACCAAGGATTAATAGCCATAGGAATTTCAACTTGGCCATAATAAGCTCCGCTTTCTTTTTTAATAGTTCGATTTAAAACGAGCCATTTTGGATTCACAACATATCTGTATTTATATTCTTCTTGCCATTGAATGCAACCATTCACATCAGAAGTGACTTGTATTTTTTTAAGAGATGTTGATTTTGGTTTTGCTGTTGAATTGGTTTTATCTGTCGATGTAACTTCGCTTGAAATAAAATTGGTTTCATACTCAATAACAAAAGAAGTTTCTTGTATGGAATTATCTTTTTTAAAAGAATCTTTTAAACAAGTTGAAAGATTAACCACAAAAATATTTTTTAACCCTTCTTTTTCTATAAAATTAATCGCTTTGAGCAGGTTTTCAGGTTTTGTGATTTGTTCCACAATAAAAGGAGCATTGGAATTATAGCTTAAAGATAATCTCTTTTGTTTTTCTCTTCCTGCACAAGAAATTAAAACAACATTTAAAATTAATAATTTAAATAGAACTATAAGTTTTTTATTAAATAGATACATAATTAGTCCCCAAAAATACTGAAAAAGAATTAGCTTCACCGATAGAAGATTTTCTAGGATTAATAGGCTGACTATACACATAAGCCATGCCTAAAGTCACTCCAGAATTATAAAGATGAGTTTCCAGCTTAAATAAACCCCCTACTCTATTGTTATGCCCATAAACTTCACTGTTGTAATAAGCGACAGAAGTATCGGATTGATTAGCAAAATACTCTCCAGAAAATTTAACTTCCAAAAAATTTCTATAATTATGATACAAAGATAAGTAAGCTCGCTCCCCTTGATTGTAAGAATTAGGAGCCAGAATATTTATTAAAAAATCTCCCCCTAATTCAAAAATCCAATTTTCTAAAAAAGGAATTTGTAAATTAATATTATTATGCATTGTAAAAAATTTATATTTGAATTGAGAATCACTGCCCATTAAATCAATGGTATTTCCTCGAATACGACCTAATTCCGCAACAGCAGCAGATAAATTGGTAAAATAAAAAGTAGTAAATTTTTCTTGTAAGGACATTTTAGATCCCACAAGATCTAAAAAAACAGAAGATGTTAAAAAGAAAGGAGTCCACTTAACGACTTGAGTTTCTCTTTTAACAGCTTCGGTTGCATTATCTGGAATCGATTGCTGAAATATAAAAGAAATTTTAGAATCTTCAAAAAAAGGTAAAGTAATATTTTGTATTAAACTTGGGAAAGTTTTATCTGTAATAACCAAAGGAGCTTGTAAAAAATCCTGTCTCACGCTTCCAAATCGAAAAAAGACATTCTCAGATAAGATAATATCAAAATAACCTTCTAATAAATAAAGACCATTTTTTCGATCTGTTCTATCATAAATAGATTGAGTAAATCCACTTCTTCCAATCACTAAACCTTCTGTATAAAAAGAAAAACTATCTATCAATTCCCAATTTATTTTTCCATAAATTTCAGTGCTTAAAATAGAATTGGTTGTAGAGCGATCTGAAAAAACATTAATTTTAAAATTTGTTTTCCAATCCGCTTTAAGTCCTTTTGTTCCTTTTATTTCCTGCTCTGTAGAGGTTTCAGCTTTAATGCTTGGGTTATTTTCTACAGAAGAATCTATTAATGCATTTGTATCACTTGCAAGAAAAGAATCGGTTTCTTGAAAATCCTCTTGAAAATCCGCTTTTGCAAAACTAGAACAAATAAATGTTATAATAAAAATTAGATAGGTAGGCCTCATAGTTGATCTATTTATACCAGAAAGGCCTGTAAAATAATCAAAAAAACGAAGCTTAAAGCAAATTTAACAAGATCTAAAACAAATATTAAGAAACACACTTGAAGGATGTGTAAAAAAACCATCCTTTTTTGAAAAAATTACAATTTTAAAAGAGCCTCTTTTATTCTGCTTAATAAGCCACCAAAAGAGCCGTTACTCATAACCACAATCAAATCTCCTTCTTGAACCATGGATAAAACTTGATTTTTAATAGAGCTAATGTCTTCTCCATAATAAGCTTGTTTTCCTTTTTGATTTAAATCTTGAACCAAATCTTTAGAAGAAAATCTTTTATCTTTTTCAATTTTAGCACCATCAAAAGGTTTAGAAATAATAACAACATCTGCAGGATCAAAAGATTCTATATATTTTTTTTGAAAAACATTGATACGAGAAGTAAAAGAGCGAGGTTCAAAAATAACTATTAATCTTTTTTTTGGAAAATGCTCTTTAAAAGTTGATAAAGTTGCTTTGACAGCAGAAGGGTGATGAGCAAAATCTTCATAAAGCCAAATATCATTATTATACTCGCCTATTTTTTGAAGTCTTCTTTCCAATCCTTTAAAAGCATTTAAAGCCTGTAAAACTTTTTCAAGAGGCCATTTTAAAGCGTGACTACAAGCTATAACTGCTAAAGCATTTAAAGCATTGTGCCGGCCTAAAAGATTTAAAACACAATGGCCTATAGCTTGATTTTTGTAATGAATATCAAATTTTTGTTGGTTTTTTAATAGCTGTCGGTTTTTAATTTGATAATCTCCTTTTGTCAGTCCGTAAC
>JBPCUO010000038.1:0-4848 GCA_051011135.1 Bdellovibrionales bacterium | reverse complement strand
ATAAAAACCCCCTTTTTTCTGCTTGTATCTTGGCGTCTTGTTCTAATACAACACAAGTTAAAGCTTTATCTAAATATATAAAAAAAAGGCTGCAAGAAGAGTATCATTTAAAGTCGCTAGGAGAAGAGGGTCAAATTGAATCTCGTTGGATTGTATTAGACTATGAAGATTTTATTATTCATCTTTTTTATGACTACACAAGGAAGATTTATAATTTAGAAGAGATATGGTCTGCTTCTAAAAAAAATTAAGGGATAGATTTTTATTTTTCAAAAGTTTTGAAACTAGGATGATAGTCATTTCTAAAGGAATTAGGAGCTTTTGTTCTTTTCCCTCGTTCCAGCTTTATGTCTTTATATTTTTTATAATTAGAAGATATCTTCAGGTATTTTTGAGCCAGCTTAATAAACTTTATCTGTCCTGTAGAATTAGCAACGTCAAAACCATCTCTAGGTCCTCTGCCTATAATATAAGATTCCACAAAACCTGAAGGTTCATATTGTCCAACCATATGTGTGAAGACAACTTTTTTATACTCTCGATCCCGTTTAATGGCTAGAAACCACGGTGTTTTTTTATCATGACTTTTTTCATCAATAAATCTTTGTTTTTTACTACCAAATCTTTCTCTAGGCAGATGACTAAAGATAATTTCGATTCCTTGCGTGTAGTTTCTTCTAAGAGCTATATGTAAAGCATTGTCTTCTATACTCTCCCCACCTTTTGTTTTTCGAGCTCGAACATTGACATTTAAATTAAGAAAAAGATTTAAAAGATTAGGCTCTTTTAAATAAGCAGCGATTTGTAGTAATCCCCATCCTTTGGGACACCATTTGTAATCTTCTCCTATTTGTTTAAAAAAAGCTGGATCTTCTTCGTGGGTCCAGCGCTGATTTTTAAGCTGAGGGTATTGTTCTAAAAGCAGCCTAAGTTCAACCAGATCAGTAGCTTTTAAAGCCTGTAGAATCTCGGCTTTTTTCCCGGCAAATTTCTCCTTCGTTAAGCGCGATTTTTTGCCAGTGTATTGAGTAGGTTTAGAAGCTGCAGCAAGATCCTTATCAAAGAGACTTCTACATAGGGGATCAGCAGTTAAGCTTATAGAACTGAAACAAAGTATAAGAAGAAATAGTTTAAAAAATTTGGAGATCACGGGCTTAACCTAAATGTTTTTTGAAAAAGGGTCAAGATCGAGCTGGTTTTTTGTAAATTTTTCCAGCAAATCTAGAAGCTTTTTTGCAAATGAAGGGGTATGACTTTTTATAAGTACCTTCGTTGCTGTGCTATTTGTAAAGCGTACTATCCCCCTGTAGATTGGCTTTGCTCTTCTTGTTGGACATACTTGGAGCAACATTATCTTTCTTTTAGAGATGTCGTCAGAGTAGAAAAGAAAATGCCTCATCTTAGGTTGATAGATTGGCATGAGGATAATCATGCTTTTCTTCAAAGATTTATTCAAAGTTTAAAACAAGGTGGTCCGCAGTTTATTTTTGAAAAAATGGGCCTCGAGCTGTTTTCTAGATTTAGCCATCACCATCTTTGGTTGAAAGAAGTTCAACCTATTTTTGTTCCCGCTCCCTCTAAGGGAGATCCTTTTAAAGATCATGCTTATTTGCTTGCTGAAGCTATGAGCTATTATTTTAATGGACAATTAAAACCTCTATTAAAAAAAGGAGCTTCTTCTTTGCAAAAAGCAAAAAACAGAAGAGAGCGATCTGCTACGAGATTTATAAGCCAAGATTTATTAGATCCTAAAAAAGTTATAGTTTTTGTAGATGATGTTTTAACAACAGGAGCGACAGCTTACTCTGCCTATAAGGCCTTGTTTAAACCTCGGAGATTTTTTGTTTTTACTTTAGTATGGAGGCAATTTACTTATTTAAATTTCAGGCCTAAAAGAAAAGAATTATTAGAAAAAGAAAAGAGATTATTTGAGGGGCCATAATCTTCTTTTATTGCTATTTAAAATTCTTTCTTTTAAACTAGCAAATAATGAATCAAAGATTTTTTTTTGGAATCCTTTTTCTTTGTGGAGTTTGTATTTGTGAAGCTGGCGCTTTTGCATCTGATAAACAGCAGGCCCTATTGTTTTTAAAAAAAGTATTAAACAAATATCAAGTTCAAAGCATCCATTTTAAACTTGAAAAGGAGCTTTTTCTGCCTTCTTTAGAAGAAATCATCAAGGAAAAAGGTGATTTTTATATACAGAAAAAAAATTTTCGTTTTCAAATGAATGGATCTCCTAGTTATCTTATGATTTTTGATGGAAATCAACTTTGGTACCAACCTGACACTAAGGAAAAAATAGTTTTTAAATTAAAAGATCATCCTCAAATTTATTTTCTTTTCGATCTGTTTGATCCACAAGGTTTTTTACAGAGTTTTTCAATTGAAAAATTCTCGAAAAAACATGCCTCCTCTTATGCTTTTCATCTTCGTCCTATAAAACCAATAGAAGATCTTGAGGAAGTTTTTATAGAGGTTGAAAAATACATTAAAGAAATTAAAGTGACTTGGAAAGATCTAGGTCAATGGCAAAAATATAGGTTTCTTAATCCTTGGGTTAAAAAAAGTTTTCCAAGTTCTCGATTTCAATTCTCTTCTAAAAACTTTGAAATTCTTGAAAAAGAAAGTTTTTAAGTTGCTATTTAAGCAACATTTTTTCAAGAGTTTCTGGTTGGCTTAAAATTTTTCCAGCTCCTAAAACCACGCAATAGAAAGGCTCTTTTGCTATAGAAACGGGGAGGCTTGTTTTTTCTTTTAATAAAAGATCTAGATGATACAAGCTGGCACCTCCTCCTGCGAGGATGATTCCATTGTTAACAATATCAGAGGCCAACTCTGGTGGAGCTTTTTCTAAAGTGGATTGAACTGCTTCTACAATTTTATCTAAAGGCCGGTTTAATGCCTGATGAATTTGAGGGGGATTTAAAGAGATTGTTTTTGGAGCTCCTGAAACAAGATCTCTACCTTTTGCAACAAAATTTTTGTCTTCATTATTAAGAGCTGTTCCCAGATTCATTTTTATATTTTCTGCATCTTGATTTTCAATCAAGAAATTAAACTTTTGTCTTACGAAGTTAATAATAGCTTCGTCCAGATGATCTCCTCCTACTTTAATAGATTGGCAAATAACTATTTCTCCTGAAGAAATAAGAGCGACCTCTGTAATTCCTCCTCCAATATCTACAACAAGATTTCCTTTTGCTTCTGTAATAGAAAGCCCAGCTCCTAGAGCTGCTGCTATAGGAGCTTCAATAAGATAAACGAAACGAGCTCCAGCTAAAAGAGCCGCTTTTTTTATAGATTCTTTTTCAACTTGAGTGATTCCATAAGGAATGCAGATAATAATTTTAGGACTTAAACCAAATAAAAAAGTGGAATTTTTAATGGATTTGGAAATGAAGTACTTTAACATTTTTTGAGTGATTTCAAAATCAGCAATCACTCCCTGTTTAATAGGACGAACAGCTTGAATATCTGTAGGAGTTTGCCCTAGTCTATTTTTAGCGTCTTGGCCTATAGCTAAAACATGGCGTTGACCTTGAGAATCTTTTTGTATTGCAACCAACGAAGGTTCATTTAAGAGGATTCCTTTTTCCGGAGAATAAATGAGAGTATTTGCTGTTCCAAGGTCTATAACTAAGTCTTTTTTTAAATAGTTTGAAATTTTATTCAGCCAACCCATAAGCAAATCACTATAGTAGTATGTTTTTAAGATTGCAAACATAGAGTTTGTTTTTTAAGTGGATTTTTCAAGATCTTTGGTTAAAATAAAAAAGTTATATTTTAGCGGGGTTGGTTTTGGAATTCCATGAGGAAGCTGTTTTATTAACAAGTATTAAAAATGAGATTGATAAGCATTTTCAATCTCAATCTTTTGCTGTTTTTGATGTTGATGGCACCTTATGGAAACAAGATGTAAATGATCTGCTTTTAAATTATCAACAAAAAAATAAATTAAGAAATCACACAGATCTTTTAGGAAAAGATTATGAAGATGGTAAAAATCGTTTTCAAAGATGTAAACTCTTTGCTTCAAGACAAGAAGGTTTTTCCTTGGAAGAATTCAGGTTACAAAGCATCAAAGTTCTGGAAGAAAACCCGCTTCATATTTTTAATTTTCAAAAAGAGTTATTAAAATACTTAAAATCAAAAAATATTTATATTTATCTATTAACAGCCTCTATAAAATGGCTGGTGGAAGAAGTTGTTAAGTTTTATCAACTTCCTGTTGATCAGGTTTTAGGATTTGAAAACAGGGTAACCCGCAATCAAATCACTTCTGAATTGATAGAGCCTCTCTCTTATGGTTTAGGAAAAAAAGAACTGTTATTAAAAACAACCAATTCAAAGCGACCTTTATTAGCTGCGGGAAATACCTTAAGTGATCTGCCTTTTTTAGAAATTTCTCAAATTCCTTTTGTTGTTCAATCTGCCTCTTCCAAAAGTGAGGATTATCTTTTAGAACAAGAATTAAATCCTTATATAAAAAAATACAATTGGATTGCGTTTAGACCTTCTTAGAGCAAAGCCTTTCAATATCTTTAACTTCTTTGGGAATACGGTGAGTTAATACTTTGTAACCAGAAGAGGTGACCAAAATATTATCTTCAATACGAAAACCAGCTCCTTTTAAATCTTTTGGAATTAAAGTCTCGTTTTTAGAAAAATAAATTCCGGGCTCTATAGTGAGTACCATTCCTTTTTTTAAAATAAGATTTTTTTTATTTTTTGTATAAGGGTCATGAACATCTAAGCCCAAAAGATGACCGACCGAATGAGGAGAGTATTTTCGAAGAGTTTTATCTCCTGTTTTTGATTTAGGAAGAAGATGGAGATCTACTAAAA
>JBPCUO010000037.1:0-48073 GCA_051011135.1 Bdellovibrionales bacterium | reverse complement strand
GGCAACATCTTCTAGGTTTAGATGAGCACGGGCAAGATTTATTATTAAAATTAATTTATGGAGCAAGGCTGAGTTTATGGGTCACTTTTACAGTGGTGGCTATTAGTCTTTGCCTAGGTTTAATTCTTGGAGTTTTGGCTGGATTTTTTGGATCTTATGTAGAAACTCTTATTATGGGAGCGGCAGATATTGTTTTGTCTTTTCCTAAGTTTTTACTCGCTTTAACTTTGTTAGCAATGATGGGGTCAACAGTTGGTCATTTGATTTTTGCTTTAAGTTTTTCCACTTGGGCTGGTTTTGCTCGTTTAGTTCGAGGAGAGGTTAAGCATCTTAAAGAAAAAGAATTTGTATTAAGCGCTGAATCTTATGGAGCGTCGTTTTTTTTAAAATTAAGGAAGCATATCGTGCCTAATCTTCTAGGTTTGTTAGCCGTTCATTCTATGTTTCAAGCGGTTGCTGTTTTAATTGCAGAATCAGGATTAAACTTTTTAGGTTTAGGAAGCTCCTTAGAGGTTTCCTCTTGGGGAGGTCTTTTAAGTTCAGGGCGAGATTATCTTTTAGAAGCTCCTCATTTAAGCTTGTTTCCTTCTTTGTTTTTATTTTTATTTTTATTGAGTTTAAATTTTTTAGGAGAATCTTTGAGAGATTATTTTGATCCTCATAGGCAGTAGAGCAAAACAATGAAATTAGGTTCCAGTTTGGTAATAGGTTTAAAAGCAACCAGTTTAAGCCCGAAAGAAAGAAAGTTTTTAATTCAACAAGAAGTTGCAGGAGTGATTCTTTTTAAAAGGAATCTTAAAAACTTTCAACAAATCCATCAACTGTGCAAGGAGATTAAATCTTTAGGAAAAGCGGCTCCCTGGATTGGTATCGATATGGAAGGAGGCAGGGTCAATCGCTTTTCCCATATTGAAAACTCTTTTCCTTGGCCTTCTGCAAGTGAGTTGTCTCAAAAAAAAGAGGAAGACATTCTGGCTTCAGCAAAGGCTTTGGGAGAAATGCTTGCTGCCTTAGGTTTTGATATTAATTTTGCACCTGTTGTTGATCTGGCTCATGAAGAAAGCTCCTTATTAAAAACAAGAACCTTTGGCAGCACGGCGGAAGATATTACAACAAAAGCCCTTTGTTTTATCGGGGGATTAAAGCAGGGAGGCGTGGAAGCTTGTTTAAAACATTTCCCTGGGCATGGAGGAGTGTCGCAAGATTCTCATAAGATCTTACCAAAAGATCTGAGGTCTCTACAGGATTTACAGCCTCAATTACAAATTTTTGAAACTCTTTTTAATAAAGAAGATGTTTGTATTATGACGGCTCATATTGAATTTCCTCATATTGAAAACTTGCCGGCAAGCTTTTCAAAATTGCTTTTAACAGAAGAGCTTAAAAATAAAAGAGGCTTTAAGGGTCTTGTGATCTCTGATGATATTACGATGCTGGCTTTAAAAGAATTTTCTAATTCTGAAAAAATAAAAAAAACTCTGCAAGCCGGTTGTGATCTGGTTTTGCATTGTTCGGGAGAGCTGGATTTTCTGGAAGAATTTGAATCTTTTGCGGAGGATTTACAAAAAGATCTAGCTCCTTGTTTAGAAAATTCCCTCGAGAAACGACAGGCTTTTAAAGCAAGACGAAAGGAGCTATTCCCTTTAAAATCTTGGTCAGAAGCTAGTAAAAAGATTGTTTCTTAAAAGATATCGTTTAAAATTAAAAATATGAGTTTGAAAAAATTTATTTATATTTCTGTTCTTGTTCATTTAATAGGAGGAGTGATTCTTTATTTTAATCATCGCAAAACAGAGGCTCCTAAACCTGTTGAAAGTTTAGGCCCTAAAGAGGAAACTTTAGTAGAAAAAGATCTAGAGAAAAATAATTTTTTAAGCAAAAACCAAGCAGGAAACAAGCAGGATTCAAAACCACAAGCTCCAACGAAGTCTAAAAAAGTTTTTTCTCAATGGAGAAAAAACTCTAAACCAAAATCAAATGACTTAGAATTTTCCAATCAAGATCTTCGAGGGAAAAAAGCAGCTTCTCCAAAAGAGCCGCCCCTTGATGAAAACTTAGAAGATTCGTCTTTATCAAAAAAGGGGAGGTTTTCCCCTTTAAAAGAAGCTCAAAAAGCAAGAGATGCTTTAGAGAATATAAAAAACAAAGCTTTAGAAAAAAAGGAAGATTTGTTTGAGGAATTATCCTTCGATAAAGAAGGTAGTCAAAAAAAGGAACCTATTAAAAATTTAGAAGCAAAATCTTCTAAAAAACCAAAAGAGGATGCGTCTCTAGAAGATACCGCCAAAGATTCTTCTAACAAGCTTACTCCAAAAGAAGCTAAAGAAACAACTTCTGAAAACAATAAAAAAGATTCAACTCCAAAAGAAGATGCTAAACCGAGCTCTGAAAACAATATAGAAGGGTCCTCAGAAGGGGCTCCAGAAGCAGCAAAAGAATCTCTTGAAAAACCGACAGAAGATTCTATTTTAGAAGAAGATGGAAACGATTCTTCTAAAAAACCAAAAGCTCCTAGCAAACAGGACGCTAAAATTTCTTTTGAAAAAATTAAATCTTCAGAACTTCCTAAGGGATTTAAAAACTTTTTTAAAATGAAACAAAGACGAGGGAATCCTCCAATTGCTTATCCTGACTTTGCGAGACGAAATAAAATGGAAGGACAAATTATTCTTCATTATTTTATTTCTAAGGAAGGAATTGTAAATGAAATTTCTTTAAGGCAATCTTCTGGATATTCCGAGCTAGATAAATATGTTTTAAAACTCTTGGCACTCTATGAGTTTTTACCAGATCAAGAAACTTGGGTTGAACATCGATTGAATTTTGTTTTGCAAGGTGAGCAAGCGGATCGATTGCAACTTCGCCATAAAAATAAAAAAAATTAAATCAGAAGTTTTAAAATAAGAGCATGTTGATAAAAGGATTGTCTTTTTTCCGTTTGATAATCCAGTTGCAGCTTAGGTCCATAAAAAGAAAGACCTGCACCATAAGTATCTTCCTTAGTTTCAAAATTAAAAGAAGAGCCTAATCTTACAACAATAAACTTTCTTAAAAAACTTTCTATAGAAGCTTTTCCCATCCAATAATCATCTTGAATCAAATTTGTAGCCCCCCCTTTTTGATAAGAAACATCTAACCGAGCTCTAAAGCTTTTTAAAAATTTTTGATAAAATCCTAGATTTAAAGATTTAGATCTCTGATTTTGCAGGGAAGAATCATTATAAAAAACGAGATCATTTGCTGTTAAGCCTATACCTGTTTTGGAACTGATTCGAAGTAAAGCTCCCAAGCTTCCATACCATTTTTTTTCTTTTTTAAAAACTTCTCGTTCTATATTAACTCCAAAAGCAAGAAAAGGATTGATAGCAACTCCAGAAGATATATGAACTTTATAAAGATCTTCTTTAGTGAACTGAGAAGACCAGTATCGTTCATAGTTAAAACCTAGCGGAAATCCTGATTTTAAATCTGTAATAGCAAAACTGAGCATTTGGTTTTTATCTTGCTTCCTAGTGTAAGCCAAAGCGGATTTAGATCGTCTATGAAAACCTAAAGCGGCTGGATTTAAAAGATAAGAAAAGTTTTCTCCAAAAGAAGCAATACCAGCACCTTGATAAGCTAAATGAAAAGGAGAAGATAATAAGGTTTGAGAAGATGTAGGACTGGCATAAAGAGCTTGAGCTTCTAAGATTAAAAAAAGAAGAGGGAGATAGATTTTCATTTTTTAAAGGATGATTTAAAAAAGAAATTCTGTCAAAAGTAAAAGAAATTATTTTCTTCTTGTGCAAACTGAAAGATAAGTTGGGCAATATTTTAAATATTGACCTTGATTATTAGTTTCAAAACTACATGCTTTACTCGTATCAAATTCTATTCTTGCTAGATTATTTATGCTATAACATCTATGGTTACCATCTCTTGGAACAATACAAGGCCTTCTTGTTCCTTCTAGCTTACCCTCTTTCCAAAGATGAACTTCTCCAATAGAAAAAGCATTTTTTGAAAGAATAAGTTTTATAAATTCTTTATCACTGTTACTCAGCCCTGTTCGAGCGCGATCAGTTACACAAGATCCTTCTTGGGAAATGTTATGATATTTAAAGTAAGCGACACCTTGGTTATAAACTTGCTGAGTTATAGAGCTATGTCGAAGAATAGGAATTCTTAATCTACTTGGGCAATCCCAAGACTTTTCTTTTTTCCCTGTTGCAAGATTTTTCTCTTCAATTTCGGATAAATAGCTTTTTTCATAAAGCCCCCCTTCTAATTCAATCCCATAAGATCTTCCATAAAAAAGACCTTCTTTTAAAGCAATAGGATATAAACTATCTTTTGCTGCTTTATTATAAGTTAGGGTAAACTCAAGATTTTCTCCAAGAGAAGAAGTGATACTAGAAAGGCTACCAGCTGCAATAGGAAAATTAGCTTCTAGTTTTCTTCCTTTTGCAATTTCTAACAATTTATGCTTAGGTGAAGCAAAAAGAGAGTCAACAAAACCATAAGTAGAAAATTCAGGACGAAAGCGAGCGACACCATTTGTTTGGCCACCACTTACATTATACGGGACTGTAGGAGCTCCTATTTCAGTTAATGCAATTTTTGCTTCCGTTTGTAAGTATTGAGAACTTTTTATTGTAGATTTAATATTTGGGACAGTATAAAGATCCTTAGGAAAATTTTTTAAAAAACTTTTATTAAAACCAACTCCTTCACGATAAGAAGCAAATTTAAAAGTAAAAAAGTTAAGGTTGTTAGCATGAATTCTACCGGGGCATTCCATAAAGGCTATTGTGTCGACAACAAGATCAAAAGGATAATAAGTATTTTGAAACCCAGGAGCCGGAGCAGCAGGTTGATTTGGCGTTTGAGGATTGGGATTATTCGGATTAATTTGAGGATTAGGGGCATTCGGGTTAAAAGGAGGACGAGGCTGATAATTGGTTGAGGCAAAAGGAGTATTAGAAGCTTGGTTGATTCCAGGATTGATTGTGCAAGAAATACCGGAAATCAAGAAGAAGAAAATGGTGCTTTTTTTTATTAAACTCATAAATAAACCCTGTTATAAAATAATCGGTTAAAGCATGCTAAAACTAAAGAGTTTTAGAGAAAAAAACTGGGAATAAAAACAAGACTTGGGAAAAAGATGAAAAATTCTACTTATTACTATGAAGTGGCTTTAAAAAGCCCTTTATTTAAAACTTTAAGCTATCAATCTTCGACTCCATTATCTTTAGGGCAAAAAGTAGAAGTCCCTTTAGGAAAACGGCAAGTTTCTGCTTTAGTATTTCAAGAAGATCCTCAGGCTCATAAATATAAAAATTTAAAAGCGATTTTAAAAGTTGAAGAGGATTATCCCCCTCTTTCCCAGGGGAGACTCAATTGGTTGAAGTGGTTAAGTCGTTATTATTTTTATCCTTTAGGCCTCGTGGCCGATTTAAGTTTCCCGCCTTTAGTTTTTAAAAAAAAGAAAAACACCGAGCTAGAGGAAGAAAAAGCCACTCCTCTAAAAACAAAACAACTTAAACTAAATGAAGAACAAGAAAAATGCGTGACATCCATCTTATCAAATTCTCAATTTAAGACACATTTGCTTTATGGAGTCACAGGAAGTGGAAAAACAGAAGTTTATAAAAAGTTAACAGAGGATGTTTTAAAAAAAGGCCGGCAAGTTTTGCTGCTTCTTCCAGAAATTTTTTTAACACCACAAATTGTTCAAAGATTTTCTGAAACTTTTCCTGATCAAGTGGGAGTGTTGCATTCTCAAATTACTCCTAGAAAAAAAACAGATGTATGGCAGCAGTTTTTAAATCAAAAAAAATCTATTTTAATAGGAACCCGCTCTGCTTTATTTTGTCCTTTGCCAAAGCTCGGTTTAATTATTGTTGATGAAGAGCATGATGGAAGTTTTAAACAAGAAGAAAAATTTAGATACAACGCCCGAGACAGTGCTATTGTTTTAGCCAAGGAATTAGATCTGCCTATTGTCTTAGGTTCAGCGACTCCTTCTCTTTCTTCTTGGCATCAGGCCGACAAAGGCTTCTATCAACTTCATAAACTTACAAAAAGAGCTTTTCAACAAGCGCTTCCTTCAGTGAGCATTGTGGATTTAAAAGAAAATCAATCTAAAGAGGGTCCTTTTTGGTTAAGTGAAAAACTTTTTGTTCAAATCCAAGAAACTTTAAGCCGAGACAAACAAGTCGCTCTTTTTTTAAATCGTAGAGGGGTCGCGCATTCTCTTTTATGTAAGCAATGTGGATATTGTTTAAGTTGCCCTAACTGTGATTTGACGCTAACCCTTCATCAATCCCAACATCTTTTGTGCCACTATTGTTCTTATGTGGAAAAAAAACCTGATAGATGCCCTAACTGCCAATCAAAAGACAAGTGGCTAGAAAAAGGCTTAGGAACAGAAGGCGTTGAGCAAGTGATTAAAAATTTATTTCCAGAAGTTCGAGTGATTCGAGCCGATAGAGACGCTATTGATTCGAGACAGGAAATGGAAAATTTTATGAAAGTTGTAGAAAAAAAAGAAGCTCAAATTATTATAGGAACTCAAATGCTTTCTAAGGGATTAGACTTTCCTTCCATTGAACTGGTAGGTCTTTTATTAGCAGATATGGGATTTCATTTTCCAGATTTTAGAGCGACAGAAAGAACTTTTCAAATTTTATTGCAAATGGCGGGTCGAGCGGGAAGAAAAGAAGGCGGAGAAGTTTTGCTTCAGACTTTTAATCCTGGGCACTTAAGTTTAAATTTTATGAAAAATCATGATTACGAAGCTTTTGCTAAAGAAGAGTTAAAAATAAGAAAAAAACTCTTTTATCCTCCCTTTTCTCGTCTTTGTTTAATAGAGGTAGATAGCTTAAAAGAAGAGGAAGGAAAGCAGTTTATAAAAGAGCTGGCCCAACTGGCTGAAAAGAAAAAACCTGCTGAGAATTTTATTCTTTTGGGACCTAGCCCTGCTCCTATTTTTAAAATCAAAAACCGCTATCGATTTCAAATTTTAATAAAGAGCCTTCATTCTGGTGTTTTGCAAAATTTTCTAGAGGATTTTTTAAAATCTTTTAAAGAAAAAGCTTTTGTACGAGTCAAGTTAGATAGAGATCCGGGCTCTATGATTTAAAAAAGGAGCTGTTTTTCGAGAAAAACCTTGAAGAATTGTTGCTTTTTTTCCAGAGACTATGATAGAGAAAATAGAAATATGTCCTTACAAGAATTAAATATTAAAAATATGATCACTGCCGGGGTGCATTTTGGTCATGAGATTCAAAAATGGAATCCTAAGATGAAACCTTTTGTTTATACAGAACAAGGTGGTATTCATATTATCGATCTTCAAAAAACTCTTAACTACACCAAAAAAGCTCTTCAATTTTTAGAAGAAACAACGGCTCGAGGAGGAAAGATTGTTTTTGTAGGAACAAAACCTCAGGCTTTGGCAAGCACTCGCGAAGCGGCTGAAAAAAGTCATCAATTTTATGTGAATAAAAGATGGTTGGGTGGAACGCTAACAAATTTCTTAACGATCAAAGTGAGTATTGATCGTATGAAAAAGATTCAACAAATGAAAGAAAGATTTGATCTGGATCGTTACTCTAAAAAAGAAAGAAATAAAATTGAAAAAGAATATTTAAAAATGGAAGAATTTTTTTGTGGCATTAAAGATATGAAAGATGTGCCTGCCGCTCTTTTTGTTGTAGATATCAATAAAGAAAAAATTGCAGTGAGCGAAGCCAAAAGATTAAAAATACCTGTGGTCGCTATTGTAGATACCAATTGTGATCCAACGGATATCGCTTATCCTATTCCTGCTAATGATGATTCCAATCGCTCGATTAAATTTTTTACAGAGCTTGTTGGAGAGGCTTGTCTAAAAGGTTGGGAAAAAACAGGTAAAGATACAAAAAAAGTTGCTGTTTCTCATAAGCAAGAAACTACAAAGTCAGACGGTTTAACGGTCGTGCAAGTTAACAAAACAAGAACTTTAGTGGCTGCGGGGATGGCAGAAGATACAGAAATTGAATTGGAATTGGATTCAGAAACACAAAAAACAGAAACACAAAAAACGGAAGGGACTCCTCCTTCGTTAGAAAAAGAAAAAACCAAAAAAGAATCAGAAGAAAGCAAAGGATAAGTTGTTGTGTCTAATAACTTGGAAGATGTTAAAAAGTTAAGACAACAAACTGGTGCAGGAATTGTAGATTGCAAAGAAGCTTT
Source organism: Bdellovibrionales bacterium (assembly GCA_051011135.1). Lineage (GTDB taxonomy): Bacteria > Bdellovibrionota > Bdellovibrionia > Bdellovibrionales > UBA1609 > JACOND01. The sequence continues at coordinate 39,856 of JBPCUO010000037.1, read as the reverse complement.
AACTTCTAATAAAAATAATTTTGAAAAAGCAGTTGAGTGGTTAAGAAAAAAAGGTTTAAGTCGAGCTGCTAAAAAATCAGGACGACAAGCTGGCGAAGGTTTAGTGGCTTCTTATGTGCATGGACAGGGTCGTATTGGTGTCCTTTTAGAAGTGAATTCAGAAACAGACTTTGTGGCTCGTAACAAAGAATTTCAAAATTTTGTAGAAGATTTGACCTTGCATATTACAGCGATGCAACCTTTGTTTACGCATAAAGATGAAATTTCAGAAGAGGTCGCTTTAAAAGAAAAAAACATTTGTAAAGAACAAGCTAGACAAAAAGCAAAAAAACCAGAAATGGTAGATCGTATTGCAGAAGGCATTTATAACAAATGGCTGGAAGAAGTTTGTTTATTAGATCAAGATTTTGTTCGTCAAGAGCAACAAGAAAAACCACAAAAAGTTAGAGAGGCTTTAAGTGATTTGATTTCTAAAATAGGTGAAAATATTGTTATCCGTCGTTTTGTTCGTTATGAACTTGGAGAGACAACGCCTGAAAAAAAATCTGATTTTGCTAAAGAAGTTAAAGAAATGGCAAAGAGTTAACTCTTGCCCAAAGCAGCGTATAAAAGAATACTTTTAAAGATTAGTGGAGAAGCTCTTTCTGGAGACAAAGGTTTTGGTATTAATGGAGAGACTTTAAGACAATTTGCTAAAGAATTAAAAGAAGCTAAGGACATGGGTCTACAAATTGGTGTGGTCATAGGAGGAGGAAATATCTTTCGTGGCTTATCAGCTTCTGAAGAAGGAATGGATCGAGTCAATTGCGATTACATGGGAATGCTTGCAACTTGTATCAATGCTCTAGCCTTACAAGATGTTTTAGAGCAAAAAGGCGTATCGACACGAGTGATGTCAGCCATTGAACTTTCCGATATTGCTGAGCCTTATATTCGTCGTCGAGCGATTCGTCATTTAGAAAAAGACAGACTTTTAATTTTTTCTGGAGGAACAGGGAATCCTTATTTTACAACAGATACAGCGGCTGCTTTAAGAGCTATGGAAATAGAAGCCGATGTTTTGTTAAAAGCGACCAAGGTTGATGGTGTTTTTGATAAAGATCCTGAAAAAGATAAAACGAGCAAAAAATTTGATCAAATCAGTTATATAGAGATGCTGAATAAAGAATTAAAAATTATGGATTCTGCAGCAATTAGTTTATGCATGGATAATAAGCTAGATTTAATTGCTTTTAATTTAAAAACAAAAGGTAATTTAGTGAAAGTTGTCTGTGGAGAAAAAATAGGTACAATTATAAATTATAAAGGTTAATGGGGATGGAAGCATATAAAAACAAAGTGAATCAAAAAATGGGAGATAATGTAGAATCTTTTAGCTCTCGTTTAAGAACATTAAGAACAGGAAGAGCTCAATCTTCTTTGTTAGAGCCTATTAAGGTTTCTTACTACGGAAGTTTAACTCCTTTATCTCAAATGGCAACGATTTCAATCTCTGCACCGCGAACTCTTGTGGTAACTCCTTTTGATATGAAATCTTTAAAAGATATAGAGCAAGCTTTAATTAAAGCGAACCTGGGATTAAATCCTCAAAATGATGGAAAATTAATAAGGATTACAATTCCTGAATTAACAGAAGAGCGAAGGAAAGACCTCATCAAAGAAATCAAAAAAGAAGCGGAAAAGTGTCGTGTGGATTTAAGAAACAATCGCCGTCAAGTGAATGAAGATGTTAAAAAAAAGTTGAAGGATAAAGAAATCAGCGAGGATGAGTTTAGAAAATGGAATGAGGATCTTCAAAAAATAACAGACCAATTTATTAAACAAGTCGATCAGCTTTTATCTTCTAAAGAAAAAGAAATTATGGAGATTTAATTTTTTGTTGAATCTAAACTCTTTTAAACACCTTGCAATTATTATGGATGGAAATGGGCGTTGGGCTCATCAAAGAAAACATAAAAGATTTTTTGGTCATACTCAAGGAGCTAAAACCGCTCAAGCCATTGTTTCAAAATGTGTTGATTTAAATATTCCTTACTTAAGCTTGTTTACTTTAAGTACAGAAAATACTTTAAGGCCTGAATCAGAACTGGTGGCTTTAGTTAAAATTTTTGAAAAAATTCTCGCAAAAGAAGTCGCGTTTTTAATGGAAAAAAAAATCAGACTTTGTGTTTTAGGAGATGTTTCTTTTTTTTCAGATCAGCTTCAAGATCAAATCACCCATCTTCAAGAAAAAACCAAAAATCATCAGGGGCTAACCTTGATTATTGCTTTGAATTACGGAGGTCGTCAGGAAATTGTCAATGGAGCTAGATCTGTTTTTCAAAAAATTCAATCCGGTGAGTTAAAAGAGGAAGATTTAGGGGAAGAGCAATTTGCTTCTTTTCTACCCTCTTCTCAATTTCCCGAGCCTGATTTAATTATAAGAACAGGTGGTAACTTAAGGCTTTCTAACTTTTACCTTTGGTCTGCAGCGTATTCAGAGCTTTATTTTACAGAGACTTTATGGCCAGACTTTGATGAAAAATGCTTGAACTTAGCTCTTAAAAAATATTCTGTAACAGAACGAAAGTTTGGAGTCTTATAAACTTAAAGAGAATCTTTTCTTTTTTCTTTTTTTTGGTATATTTTAAATAAAGGGTTACTCGTGATTTTAGATGTTTTTATTTCTGTTTTAGTTTTTTTACAAAAAGGACTTTTATCGATAGGTCCGTTTATTTTGCTTCTTGGAGTTTTAATATTTATCCATGAGCTAGGTCATTTTTTAGCCGCTCGCTATTGTGGAGTCAAAGTAGAAGTTTTTAGTTTAGGTTTTGGTCCTAAACTTTTTGAATACCGCAAAGGAGAAACCCTTTTTGCAGTGTCTCTTTTTCCTCTAGGAGGCTATGTTAAAATGTTTGGTGACGATCCTTCTAAAAAAATACCTGCTTCAGAACAGCATCGTGGCTTTTTATATAAAAAAGTTTCTCAAAAGTTAATGATTGCTTTTGGTGGACCTTTTATGAATCTCCTATTTACTTTATTTGCTTTTTTTCTTTTAGGAATTTTAGGGACACCTGCTCTAGAGCCTCAACTGGGAGATGTTTCAAAAGATACAAAAGCTTATTCTTTTGGGTTTCGCTCAGGAGACACTATTTTATCTATTGATGGTCACAAAGTTTCTTACTGGGAAGATGTTAAACGGTTTATTCAAGATCATCCTAATCAAGAAATGGTTTTTGAAGTTTCTAAGGGAGATCAAAACAAGCAACTTTATAAAGTTAAAAGTAACTTAGAAAAAAGTAAAAATATCTTTAGCACCAGAAAAGAAGAAGGAGCTGTGCAGGGCTTAACGCCTTTTTCAAGAAGTACTCAAGTGGGAGTGGTTTATAATTCTCCGGCTTATCAAGCTGGTTTGAGAACTTTTGATCAGATTCAATATATCGAAAGAGAAAAAGTAAGGTATTGGAGAAATGTCGGTAAGGTTTTTAAATCTTTTTCATCTCCTGTTGTGTTAACAGTAAAAAGAGCGGAGCAGGATTTACAGATAAAACTTCCAGAAGTTGCTTCTTTAAAACAAATAGGAATCGAAGATTCCTCTTTGTATGTTTCTAAAGTGGGAGAAGGGACTCCTGCCGATCAAGTAGGTTTAAAACAGGGAGATCGTTTGGTATCTCTTAATAACCAAAAACTTAAAGATTGGAAACAAGTATGGAATTTTATTCGCACTTCTTCAGGAAAAGAATTTAGTTTAAAATTTTCTAGACAGGGAAAACTGCAAACAGTTCGTATCACCCCTAAAGCCATGTATGTAGAGGGGCAATTAAAAGAAAATTTTATGATAGGAGTTGTTTCTGGAGAAACTCAAGTTTTACCAAATAAGCTGGTAAAAAAAGAAACAGTCTTAGGCTCTTTTGCTTATTCAGGAATTCAAACTTGGCATTGGTTGTCTATGATGACTATAGGTTTGTATCGTTTAGCACAAGGGAAGTTATCAATGAGAACTTTAGGGGGGCCTATAGTTATTGGGCGCATGGCTCATAATTCTTTTAAAACAGGTTTTATTTCTTTTTTATTTATGATGGCTTTAATTTCTTTAAATCTCTTCTTTTTAAATCTTTTACCTATTCCTATGCTAGATGGTGGACATATTTTATTTTTTACTTTGGAGGGTATTATAGGTCGCCCTATAGATGTTAAAAAACTTATTGTGGCTCAACAGCTGGGGTTTTTTGTTTTAATGTTCTTTTTTGCATTTACTTTTTTAAATGATATTTATAATTGGCTCAATGCCTGGTGATGAAATACTTTTTATCTCTTGAAACATCTATGAGCCAGGGTTCTTTAGGAATCTTTGAGATCGAAAAACGCAGGCTTTCTTCTTTAATTGAAAAAGAATGGTCTTTAGAAATTAAGAATAATAAAAAGATTCATCATAGTGAAAAGCTGCCTTTAGAAATTCAAACATCCTTAGAGGAAATAAATTTAAAATTTAAAGATTTAAATTTTTTAGCGGTAGGAATTGGACCAGGTCGATTTACAGGTGTTCGAACTGCTGTAGGGGTGATTAAATCTCTGGCCTTTACTTTAAAAATACCTATTTACCCAGTGAACTCTTTAAAAATTGTTGCAGAACCTTTTTTATCATCAGAAGCAGCTTTTTGTGTTTCTTTTAATGCTTTTAAAAACTCTCTTTATTTTGCAGAATATAAAGAAGGAAAGCTTTATCAAGAGCCTTGTGTGATGAAGTTTTCAGATTGGGCAGATTACATGATAAAAAATAAAATAAAATTATGCTTAGGAGATGTTCCTGATTTTTATACCCTTCCTACAGAATTAAAATGTTTGTTTAAAAAGGCGAGGCCTCAAGCTCGAAGTTTGGCTCAAATAGTATGTCGAGAATTTCAATTGGAACATTTAAAACCTTGGTTTGAATTACAACCACTTTATTTAAGATCTGTTGCAGAAACAAATAAGAATGAAAAATAAAACTTATTCTCTTTTAGTATCTCCTGAAGATGAAGGATTAAGGGTGGATCAATTTTTAGGATCTACGAAATACATTAAAAATAGATCTCAAGCTTTAAAGTTAATTTTAGAAAATCATGTCACTTCAGGTGGTCAGGTTTTAAAAGCATCTTATAAATTAACTCAAGGAGATCGTCTCGATGTGGTTATTCCTCAAGAAAATCAAGAGGTTCAAGGATATAATCTTCCTTTAGAAATAGTTTATGAAGATGAGGATCTATTAGTGATTAATAAACCAGCAGGCTTGGTGGTCCATCCGGCTCCAGGACATTTTTCGGATACTCTTTTACATGCTCTTTTTTATCATAAAAAGATCCAAATAGATTCGGCCTCTTCTCGTTCAGGAGTTGTGCATCGATTAGATAAAGACACTTCTGGGCTTTTAGTTTTAGCGAGAAACAAAACGGCGGAAGAGAATTTGAAAGAGCAATTTAAAAATCGAAGGGTTCAAAGGCTGTATTGGGCTTTAAGTTTGCGGCCTCCAAGGGCTTTAAATTCAACTATAAAAAGTTACTTATGTCGACACCCCATTTTTAGAACAAAATACATTTCTGTGCAGGAATATAAAACAGGTTGTAAAGAGGCTATCACTCATTGCAAGACTATTAAAAGTTATAACAATGGCATTACTTGGTTAGAGTGTCGCTTAGAGACGGGCAGAACGCATCAAATTAGGGTGCATCTCTCCTCTCAATCTTGTCCCTTATTAGGAGATAAGATTTATGGTCAAAAATTAAAAACGAAGTCGATTCAAAACTTATGTAAAAATTTAAAAGGTACGGCTTTATTAGCGCAGTCCTTAAGTTTTACACATCCTAAGACTAGAAAAGCTATGAGTTTTAAATGTTCTTGGCCTTCTGATTTACAAGATCTTATCAATTCTTTAGAGTTAGAGTAAGGTATGTTTTTAAAATTAAAAATGGAAAAACTTTTAAAAATAATTTTTATCACTAAGAAGACTTGGGCTCCGCTAGGAATCTTTGGGCTTTTTTTTCTACCAGCAGGTTATCTTACTTTTATTTATATGACAGATTCTGTTTCTTTAAAAAATGGGCTCCAAAAATTTAAAAACCAAAAACCTCAACTTCTTCAAAAAGTGACAGGTTCTATTCTGGGAGATGGAGTAGATATCCGCGTTAATAAAGTCAAACACAAAGATAAAATCTATCTGGATTTTTTATCTCAAACAGGAAAAGATACTTTTTATTTTAAACAAAGCTTGGTTTTAAAAGGAAAGCATGAAGGTTTTTTTGATTATTGGGATGAATCTTTATCTTTAGCACTTGTTGATGAAAATGGAGATGGGTATTTAGAAATTATTGCTCCTACTTTTGATTCTTTTTTTAGACCTCATTTGAATGTGGTTTTTTATAATAAAAAAACCACCCAATTTGAATTGAAAAAGCAATTTAAAAAACCAAAAGTGATTTCTAAATAAGCTTGGCTTTAATCAGCTGGGATTAACTCATTAAATCGGAAATACATTCTCTATAGAAAGCAGGAGTTGTGTCTGTAAAGCCAATATGAACACGAAATAAGTTTCTATTTTTAAATGAAATATTTTTAATAACTCCCTCTACTTTTAATTCATATTTAGAAATAAAGAGTTGAACATAGTGATTTAAAAGTTTTTTTAAAAATACTTGCTCAGGAACAAGGATCTGATCTTTTTTAACATCAAAATAAAAACCTTTTGTATCAACATTAATAAGTTGAGTTTGATGAGCTAAAGCCACTGCTTTTTCCATAGAAATAATATCAGAGACCACTTGATTCTTTTTAAAAAATTGAGATGATTTTTTTGTTTTATACATGCTAAAATCCTCATTTTTTTCCATAGTACAAAACTTATCGGCCAGGAAAATCTTTTGTAACAGCCTTATTTTTGTTTTTCTCAATTTGATTCATTTTTATTTTTTAAAGAGGATGAAAATAAAAATAGCATTCTTTATTTCTTTTATTCTGAATAAAAAATGAACACGATCATTTAATGACTTTTACAAGAGCTATTGTAAAAAAGGATGTTTTTAAACTCAGGCCTTGAGCTGTAAGATTTTTGTACATAATGTGATAATTTTTTGAACAGCTCGGATCTTGTTGAATTAGAATATCTTTTAAAGAAATTTTTTCTGATAAAAATCCAAAAGCTTTTAAAGAAGCTTCTTTTAAAGTCCAAAGTTTTGAAATTTCAATCCCCGTTTCTTTGGGGTGAGAAAGGATTTTTTTATAAAGATGATTTTTACATCTAGCGCGTTCCTCTATATCAAATCCTATAGGGGTGTTAGGAGTTATAAAATATCCTCCTATTTTCCGTGTATGACTTATAGATATAAAATGATTATTAAACTCTTGAGGTCTGTAAGAGAGGTCTAAAATTTTTTTAAAAGGTTTGTCACTTTTTTGAAGCATTTTTTTATAAAGAGATTTTCGAATAAGCATACGGTGATTATCATTAGCAGATCCAAATTTTTTGGAGAGAACATATTCTATTTGAGGAAGTTTTAAAAGAGTCCTTATTTCCTTTAAAGAGCTTATAGGGTTTCTCCTGATTTAAGGGAGGTAATAACAGATTTAAAAAGATGCTTTAAAGGTTCCAAAATATTTTGTTCTTGCTTGATAGAGCTTTCAAAATCTTTACAATTGTATTTATTAAGAGATGTTCTTAAATCCTGAATGGATAAGGGTGCATCAAGATCTCTTTTATGATATTGAAAAACCATTGGAATTTTAAAAATATTGACCTCTTGTTCTTTAAGGATGCCATCCAGTTCTTGGAGGGATTGCAGATTCTTTTGCGCAAAATCAGTCGCAGAGTTAGCGACAAAAACAATTCCATCAACTCCACGAACAAGCAACTTTTTTTCTTCTAAAGTTAATTGAGGAATACTATAAATATGAAAACTGGTTTTTAAACCTAGTATCCTGCCAATATCAATCACTAAAGCCTCTAAAGGCATGTCTAAAGGGAGGGAGAAAGAACGCACTTTATCTTTTGAGGAATGGTTTTTAATAAATTGAAGACAAGAATTTTTTCCTGATCCTAAAGGGCCATAGTAAATAATTTTACAATGAATTTCTTTAGCATTGTTATTTATGATAGGCATTAAAAGTAACTACGATTTTCTATAGCTTGGCTTAAAGTTTTATCATCAACATATTCTAAATCACTACCAAAAGGAATTCCACTTGCCAGACGAGAAATTTTTAAAGAAGATCCATCTACCATTTTTGCAATATACAAAGCAGTTGTATCTCCTTCAAGATCTGAATCAATGGCCAAGATAAGTTCTTCGACAACACCTTTTTTAATACGATTCGCCAATTCCAAAAGAGTCAGGTTTTTAGGATGAACATGGTTTAAAGGAGAGATAGAGCCATGGAGGACATGATATTTTCCTTTAAAAGATCCGCAATTTTCTATACGAAAAACATCAAAGGCTTGTTCGACAACACATAAGGATTTTGAATCTCTATGAGGGTCGTTACAGATAGAACAGACAGGATCTCCTTCTGTAAAATTAAAACACTCGACACATTTTTTAATATTGTTTTTTAAATCTATCAGAGATTTAGAAAGTGTTTTGATATCATTTTCAGGAGTTCTTAAAAGATGTTGAGCTAATCTTTGCGCACTTCTTGGGCCAATGCCAGGAAGCTTTTGCAATTCAAATAAAAGAGATTTTAAAGTAGGTATAGATTTCACTTTTTTATATTGAAAGGTCAGGGCTTATTTGTCAAATTTTTAATGAGTGTCAGAAGGGGGTTCTTTACTAACAGATTTTATATTTCCTTGAAACACTTCCATCACCTGATTAATAAAAGGATCTTCTTCCACTTCTTGTAAAAGAGTTTCTTGGTCCTTTTCTTTTTTTTCTATTTTGAGATTTGTTTTTAAGTGAGTGGATTCTTCAAAATCGATCTTGATTTTTTCAGAAGTTTTAAGAAATTCCTGAAGTTTTAGCTCTAAAAATTCATGAGTTTTAGCTGCTGTTAATTTATTTTTCATATAAGAAAAAGATTTAGGTATTAAATAAGTATAAGTATTTTTTTCAATGGCTTTAAAAAAGAGATGCTCAAAAAGAGAAGCAACACCGTGATCTTCTTTTTTTAAAAACTCTAAGAATTTAATATTTTGAAAAGTTTGATTCTCGAGATTTGTTTTGATAGGGGCTTTTTGAGTAGGGGCGTCTTTAACCAAGGAGCTTAAGTTGTTTTTAGAGTTTTTTTTTAACTTCTCTGAAGAGGAGGGTGTTTTGTTTGATTCCATCAGGGGAGAAAGAGGGATAATCGATTCGAGTCTTGGAGCTTGGCAAAATCTTAAAAGTAAAACTTCTAAAACCATTCGACCGGCAAAGGAGCGAAGCATTTCTTGTTCTCCTTTTAAAAGCATATCAAATAAAAAATGGAGATCTTCATAAGAAGAATTCTCAGCTATCTTTTTTAAAGATTGAATCTCTTCTTTGGAAGATTGAATCAAAGGAGGCTCGTTATCAGGATTTATTTTTAAGATTAAAAGATTTCTCAATCCCTCCAGAAGGTTTTGTAAAACAAATTTAGGTTCATTGCCTTTGTAATGGAGATCTTTTAAAACTTCTAACATTTGTTGCTCATCTCTTTTTACAATAGATGCTAAACATTTAAAAATAATTGCAGGATCTGTTAAACCTAGGAGTTCTGTAATTTTTTTTGTGGTGATATCTTGACCACAAAAAGTAATCATTTGATCCAGAAGACTTTGAGCATCTCTTAAAGATCCTTCGGCTTGTTTAGCAATCAGCCATAATGATTCTTCTTTTAAAGGTAGCTTACTTGTTTGACAGATTTTTTCCAGATTTTCTTTAATCAGTAAAGGCGGGATAAGATGAAAATCTAATCTTTGACAGCGAGATAAAACGGTTTGTGGAATTTTATGAGATTCCGTTGTGGCCATAATAAATACAATATGTTTTGGAGGCTCTTCTAAAGTTTTTAAAAGCGCATTAAAGGCGCTATTAGATAACATATGAACTTCATCAATAATATAAATCTTTAGGGAGCCTTTAGCGGGCATATAATGAATGGTATCTCTTAACTCTCTAATAGCATCGACTCCATTATTGCTAGCTCCATCAATTTCTATAACATCTAAACTTTTACCTTCTTGAATAAGGAGGCATTCTTGACATTGATTACAAGATTTCTCGTTGGTTTTTTTTGGGCAGCGTAAAATTTTAGATAAAATTCGAGCGGTTGAAGTTTTTCCAGTTCCTCTAGGTCCTGTGAACAAAAGAACAGGATAGAGACGATCTTGCTTTAAAGAATTGAACAAAGTTGTTTGAACAGAATTTTGTCCAATCAATTCAGATAAATTTTGAGGTCTCCATTTACGAGCTAATACTTCATAAGACATTTATAAAACTCCTCTTATTTTTTTATAAGAAAAAATCTGGGAAATAAACAAAAATTTATAATTTTTGTTTTTTAAGCCATTGTGAAAATTTAAAGCCACTTCCTTTAGGAACTCTAATACGATGATGATAAGCGGTTTTGGGTATAACTCCTTTTTTAAGTTCAGGATTCAGTATTTTAAATTCAGACCAAGATAATTTCATTTCACGACAAAGTTTTTTTAAATTCACTCCTCCCGGAGCGTAAAAGACATCATACCTATAAGGAGCTAAAACAGAAAATTGATTGTATCCATACCGTTCGGGATTTTTCATAATCAAAGAAGCAGCCAGAACTTTAGGAACAAACAAAGCAGTTTCCCTAGGGAAATCATGCTTCCTAGATAAGCGCCAGAAATTTTTTGTTTTGTATTTTGTAATAAATTGAGTAAGACGAGTTTCTCCCATGTTGTAAGCAGCCATACTTAAAAGCCAATCATCAAATTTAATATAAAGTTGAGAGAGATATTGGCTAGCGGCTAAAGTGCTTTTTTCGAAGTCTTTTCTTTCATCGAGCCAAGGATTAATACGCAAGCCAAATTGCAGGGCTGTGGGTCTGATAAACTGCCAATACCCTACGGCTTGTGCTGAACTCACTGCTTTAGAAGAAAGGCTGCTTTCTATCAGTGTCATATGCACCAGATCTTCCGGTAAGTTCTTTTCTTTAAAAGCATTTTTCATAAAAGGAAAGTAGCGATAAGAGCGTTTGAGCCAAGTTTGGATATAATTTGGATTTTTACTTTGAACAAATAAATAGATCCATCGATAAACCTCTTCATTATAAACAATGGGAAAAGCTTTTACAGTCTGTGACACATTTTTTTGATATTCCGCCTGAAGAAGTGGAGAAAAAAAGGAGCTAAAATTTAGACAAAAGAAAAATAATAAAATCCTCATAGTGAAAGTATAGTAAAAAAGGAAAAGAATGAAAGGCTTTTTTTATAAGGATTTTTAAGAATTTATTTTCAAAATTTTTTTTCTGATTGAAAGGTTGACATGTTTTCTTTAGATGTTTAGGTTGATCTTCTGCCTTGAGATGTCCAAAATAATCCCACGGTAGTTTTTCTCTAATATTGTCCTTAAAAGGAGGTTTTACAATGTTAGTTTTGACGCGAAAAGCTGGTGAAACTATTACGATAGATGGTGATATCACTATTCAAATCGTTCAAATTAGAGGTCGACAAGTTAGAATAGGTGTTGAGGCCCCCAAACATAAAAAAGTTCAACGGGGTGAGCTAATGAATCCTTTAAATTCTAAAGAACCTTTTATTTTAAATAACTCACAAAAAACTTTATAATTGATTTCTTAGAAGTCATTACTTATTTGGTTTAAAAAATATTTATGAGACGCTTTTGGGTTGATCGTTCCTGTTTTCAAGGAGATCAAATTCTTTTAAAGGATATGCTCTTTCATCATATCTGTCGAGTCTCTCAAATCCGACGAGGTGAATCTTTTGAAGTTTTTGCTCAGGGAGTTCAAAAGTATAAAGTGACTTTAGAGGAAGTGAGTTCATCACGAGCAGTTGCTAAAATTGTAAAAGCTTATGAGGTCCCTCCACTTCCCAAACCTTATCTTCATCTGGCTCTTTCTATACCTAGATTTTCAAAATTAGATTCTATTGTTGAAAAAGCAGTAGAGTTAGGTGTTAAAGAATTCCATCCTTTTATTTCTGAATTAAGCTTCATTAAAGCCGCTTCAAAATGGTCTTCGGCTCGTCAAACAAGGTTGGAAAAGATTGTAGAAAATTCTCTGGCAGTGAGTGGACGAACAGAGGCATTAAAACTGCATCCTATCAAGTTGTTAGAAGATGTAAATATTCCAAAAGATCATCGTGTTTTGGTGGCTTATGAGGGAGGAGAGAGTTCTTCTAAAAACATAAAAGAGCAACTCACTTCTCTAGATAAACAAGCCCCTCCAACAGATATTTGGTTATTCGTAGGAAGCGAAGGTGGCTTTACTTTAAAAGAAGCTCAAGGCCTCTCTCAAGAGGGAGCTTTTCTTGTTGGTTTAGGAAGCCAAATATTAAGAGTTGAAACTGCTTGCTTGGTAGGTTTAAGTATTTTAAAGTATCATTATCATAGTTAAAGGTTTTAAAATTGAAGTTACCTATTTCTAAATTAAGTAGTGAAGAATTGGAAATCCTCTTTGAGGAAAGCGAATGTATTAAAAAATTTTTTTTCCCACCTGAAGTTCCTACAATATCTTTATTAGAAAATCAGGAAGAGATGGTTGCAGAAGATGAGTGATACCTGGACAACAATTAAAAAATTTAAAGATATTCAATTTGAAAAAACCAAAGATGGAGTGGGTCGTATCACTATCAATCGCCCTGAAGTACGAAATGCTTTTCGTCCTTTAACAGTTCAAGAACTCAAAGAAGCTTTTGATTTATGCAGAGAAGATTCTTCAATAGGTGTTGTGATTTTAAGAGGAAAAGGAGAGCAGGCTTTTTGTTCTGGTGGAGATCAGAAAGTAAGAGGCGTTGGCGGTTATGTGGATCAAGGCGGAGTTCCTCGTTTAAATATTTTAGATGTTCAAAAACAAATTCGATCTTTACCTAAACCCGTTGTTGCAAGTGTAGCAGGTTATGCTATAGGCGGAGGTCATATTTTACATGTTGTTTGTGATATAAGTCTCGCAGCAGATCAGGCACGCTTTGGACAAACAGGTCCTAAAGTAGGATCTTTTGATGGAGGTTTAGGGAGCGCGTATTTATCTCGTATTGTAGGTCAAAAAAAAGCTCGAGAGATTTGGTTTCTTTGTAGACAATATTCTGCTCAAGAAGCTTTAGAGATGGGATTAGTGAATGCTGTTGTACCTCTCAAAGATTTAGAGAAAGAAACTTTAAAATGGTGTCGTGAAATTTTACAACATTCCCCTATGGCTCTTCGTTGTTTAAAGTATGCTTTAAACGCAGATTGTGATGGCCAAATGGGTCTCTTAGATTTTGCCGGAAATATGACTCTTCTTTATTATTTAACGGAAGAAGCGAATGAAGGAAAAAAAGCTTTTTTAGAAAAGCGAGCTCCTGATTTTTCTAAATTCCCTCGTTACCCTTAAATGCTGTACTATTTATTAGCTTTTGTTCGAGGAGCTCGGTTTAAAACCTTACCTTGTATTATTATGCCTATTTGCATGGCAACAACTTGGGCTTTTTATAAAACAAACATTTTTCATTTAGATATTTTTTGTTGGACATTGGCATCAGGAATGTTTTTACAAATGTCCGTTAATTTTTTTAATGATGCTTTAGATTTTAAATTTGGCACAGATACTTTAGAGCGCCAAGGTCCTATTCGTTTAGTTCAATCAGGAACACTGTCTATAAACATGGTTTTTGGTTTTGGATTTTTATGTGCAGGTCTTTCTGTTTTAGCCGCTTTAGTTCTTATTGATCGGGGAGGATGGGCGATTCTTTTATTAGGTACACTGGCCTTATTAGCTTCTTATTTTTATACAGGATACTCTTTTTCTCTTATTAAAAAAGGCTTGGCAGAATTATCGGTGTTTTTCTTTTTTGGAATCCTAGCTGTCGGGGGTACTTATTATCTTCAAACTTTAACCCTTGATTATTCCCTTATGTATTTAGGAGTTCAATCGGGCTTGTGGGCTCTTTCGATTCTTTTAGTTAATTATTTAAGAGACGAAAAGGAAGATCTTTTATCCGCTCGAAAAAATATTATTACCACTTATGGAAGATCTATCGGGCTCCTCACTTTTGCTATTATTCAATGTTTTATTTATCTATTATGTTTTTATTGGTTAGATCTTAACATTAAAGGTGGGGCTTTTTCTTTTTTCATGATTATACCATCTTGTTTTTTAATTTATTTTGTTTGTAATACTCCTCCTTCTAAAAAATACAATTTATATTTGTTTTTAACATCCTTACTTTATGTTTTATTTGGAACCTCTTGGATATTAGGAGTTCTTTTTTAATAGAATGAAAATATCCAAAATACATTTTAGCCCTTATCAATTAAAAAAAGATTCTTATTCCTTACAAGGAGCTTTACTGGCTTTTGAATTTGATTCTTCTCTCAAAGGCTATGCTGATTTTTTACCTTGGCCTTCTTTTGGAGAAAACTCCTTGGATCAAGAGCTAGAAAATATTGCTCAAGGAATTCCAAGTTCTAGATTTTTGATTGCTCAAAAAAATGGGTGGTTAGATGCTCAAGCTCGTTTTAAAAAACAAAATTTATTTTATGGACTTCAAATTCCTCCCAGTCATTTTTTGATTGAAAATCTAGAAGATTTTAACAAGGAAAAAGCATTATCGAATCTCAATTATAAATACATAAAAATAAAACTTTTAGATTCTTCTATTGAAAAGCAGGCTGAAAAATTAAAAAAATTAGTTAAAGATCTTCCTAAAAACTTGCGGTTTAGGCTGGATGTAGGAGGACAAAAATGGTCCGTATGGAAAAAGCATCTTGCTTTTATGAAAAAACAAATTGATTTTATAGAAGATCCCTCTTTGGATTCCCAAACCGTAAATAAGGAAGATCATTTTGCACAGGATTGGATCCCAAATCTTTTTCCAATAAAAATTGCAAAACCTTCAAGAGATTCTTTAGAAAGCATCCTTCAAGGAGTGGCTTCTTCTCGTTGGAGAAAAGTGATATTCACTCATAGTTTTGATCATCCTTTAGGCCAAGCGGCTTCTGCGTTTTGGGCGGCTCAATTTTATTTAAGATACCCTTCACTCTTCGAGGTTTCAGGATTAAAGTGTTTGTCTTTTGAAGACAATCCTTTTTATTTTCACAAAACTAAAGATCCTTTTTTTGAAAAACCAGAAGGCTTGGGTTTTGGATTTGATAGATTGCTTTCCCATCAAGATTGGGAAAGGTTGGTTTAATGAAGATGCTTATCAATTCAAAAAATATTGATTGGGAATCGTCTCAAAGTTATTATTATTTTAATGAAAAACATCCTCAAGCATCTGTTTTAAAAGATCTGGCCTCTCAATGTCCTTTTTTTAAAGGATCGATTTATCTTTTTACTTCTAGTTATCAAAAAATTTGTATTCTTTCTAAAGAGGCTTTACTGGCATCTGCTCAAGCTGTTCATCAGCATTTAGATATTCAACCCAAAGAGAAGTGGCTTTTGTCTTTGCCTTTATTTCATGTAGGAGGTCTGTCTATTTTAGCTCGTAGTTTTGTTGGGAAAAATCCCGCGGTTTTAGGCCGCCCTTGGAATCCAGATTTGTGGATTCAACAACTGGAAGAAGAGAAAATAAATTTAACTTCTTTAGTTCCCGCTCAAGTTTATGATGTGGTAAAAAAACAATTCAAAGCTCCAAAAAGATTAAGAGCTGTTGTTGTGGGAGGAGATTTTCTTTCTGAAAGTCTTTATCAAAAAGCTCGTAGTTTAAATTGGCCTCTTTTACCATCTTATGGTTTGACGGAAGCAAGTTCTCAAGTGGCAACTGCTGAATTGAGTTCTTTAAATCATAAAGAAAAATACCCCCCTCTTAAAATTTTATCTCATATCAATATTCGAGAAAATTCTGAGGGTTTATGGCTCCAGTCTTCTAGTTTGTTAAAAGGATATTTTTATAGACAAGAAAACATGTTTAAAGATCCTAAAGATCACGAGGGTTGGTTCCTGTTAGAAGATGTGGGTCAAAAGCAGGGAGAGTATTTAAAGATTCAAGGGCGAAAGGCGGAGCAAATTAAAATTTTAGGAGAGTGGGTTGATTTTAAAAAATTATCTGAGCTTCTTAAAGACTTGTCTTTTTCCCTGCCTTACCAGTATGAGTTATTAGCGACTCCTAATGAAAGAAATACTTATGAATTCAATTTAGTGACAACTTCTTTTGATTTAAAAGCAATTTGCAATCTTCAAAAAAAATTCAATCAAAGCGTTTTTCCTTATGAAAAGATCAAAAAAATTTATTGCGTTTCAAAAATAGAAAAAAAGATGGTTGCTAAAATTTCACAAAAAAATCTTCGTGAACAAGTGGGTCTTTAGATTATTGTTTGTGTTTTTTTAAGAGTTCCACCCATTTTTCAGGAAGAGGTTTTGATTTAAAATTTTTTGGATTTGTACATACATAAACAGATTCTATTACACAACAACAAGCGTCTTTTAAATCCAAGATTTGATACTCAAATTTAAGACTACTTCGGCCTATGTGTTGGATTTGAATTTCAACATTATAGGTTTCTCCAGGGTAAAGAGGTTTTTTAAATTCATGATTCAGTCTTACAAGAGGCATAAAAATATCCTTATTATCAAAATAGTCTTCCCAAGGAATTCCTATTTCAGGAATAAAATCTTCCAGAACTCTTTGGACAATAATACTATGTTGACCGTGAAAGACGATCCTTGCAGGATCACCTTGATCAAAATAGATTTTTACTTGTTTTCTAAAAGCCATTTTATGATTAAAATTCAAAAATTTATAAAAATCAAGAAGCTTCTTTGAAGAAAAGGTTGACCCTTTTCTACTTCCATTGAAAGATAATCCAGCTATGTTGAAAATATCTCAAAATCCTTTAGATAAAGAAATTTTGAAAAAAGAGCCTAAAGAGTTATTTGAAATTTGCGAAGCTCTTTTTGCAAAAGGAAAAAACCTACGCTCTCAACTAACATCTTTAATCAGTTCTCATCTTCAATTAAAAAAAGAAGATATCCAATTTTTATGTCGTATTATAGTTTATTGCATGATGATTTTATTGATAATTCTGATTTTCGTAGAAAGCAAAAAACAGCTTGGGTTCAGTTTTCTCCTCAGCAAGCCGTTTTAGCAGGAGATTATCTGCTCGCTCAGGTGAATGTCTATCTTTGTGAAAAAGAAAATCTTTCTTTATTGAAGCTCACTGCTGAATCTATTAAATCTTTAGTGCGAGGAGAATTTTTACAAAGAGAGTTTTATGGATTTCGCCAAAAAGATTTAGAAAAAATAAATGAAGTGAGTGAGCATAAAACAGGAAGTTTATTTAAGTGGTGTTTGAAAGCGCCTTTTATTCTTCAAGGAAAACAAGAAGCTGCTTTTTATGATTTGCTAGAGACTATTGGTCGTTATCTAGGTTGGCTTTATCAAAGATCTGATGATTTGTTGGATTTTGACTCCCAAAAAGAAAGTGATAAACCCGCTTTATGTGACCTTAAACAAACTTATTATAATTCTTTTTCTTGTTACCTTACAAAAGACCTAGATCCTTCTTTAGAAAAAAAATATCAAAACTGTAAATCTATTTCAGAAGTTCACCAATGCATGCCTCATTTTGAAGCAACTTTAAAGCTGTTTCATGAAGATAATCAAAAAATAATTAAAAAAACAGAAGAAAAAATGATGGAGATCAGCTCCTTTTTAGCTCCTGAAAAATCCATGCTTATTTCAGAATTAAAACTTATTCCTTCTTTATTATATTGGAGGAAAAAATGATGCAGGATTCTTTAAATCAAATCCCCCTCCCCCCAGGTTGGAAATTAGAAAAAACAAAAGAAGATCTTTACCTTCACACTAATGAGGGTCGTCCTTTTTGTTTGGATTTTTCTAAATTAAAAAGTCTTTCCAGCAAGCAGCCTTTAGCAAAAGCAATAGGAAAAAAAGCTTCTCAAAAAGTAAGAGTTTTGGATCTTACAGCAGGATGGGGGAAAGATGCTTGTTTATTAGCACGCCTTTCTTATGAGGTGACAGCCATAGAGTCTCATCCCTTAGTTTTTGCTTTTTTGCAATCTGCTTTAAGAAAAAGCCTTAAAAAAAATTTTTCTTTAAATTTTGCGCTGGATAATAGTATAAATTATTTAAAGAGTATAAAAGATGAGGAGAGGCCGGAAGTGATTTATATGGATCCTATGTTTGGTGATAAAAAATCTTTAAGCGTTAAGCCTTTGAGGATTTTAAGACAGTTAGTGGGAGAGCCTGCTTCGCCACAAGAATTATTTCAAGCAGCACTTGGAAAAGCTTTAGATCGTATTGTGGTTAAAAGACATAAGCATGAAAAGCCAATGTCTTTAGCTCCTTTAAAGGGGACTTTTTCAGGACGAGCGATTTGTTATGATGTTTATTTTCCTCAAAATCCAGGAGGAGTGTCTTAATGTCAAAATCAGAAAATCATTTAATCTCTAAAATTAAATTTTTAGAAAAACAAATTAAAGAAAAAGAAGAGCTTCTTACTAAATATCAAGAAACTATTAATTTTTCTAATGATCGTATAGAAAAAATTGCTAAAAATGTAAAAGAGGGATTGTCTTTAATGGCAGGAATACATAAGAACTTAATTCCTGTAGATCTTCCTGAAATTCCTTATTTTGAATTCAGTTATAAATTTTTACCAACTTCTTCAGGGGTGAGTGGAGATTTTTTTGATGTTGTAAAAATTAAAGACAGTTTAAAATTTGGAATAGTTTTATCCAGCTGCAATACCTATGCTATGACGGCTTTATTTGTTTCTTCTTTTTTAAAATCTTCTCAAAATTTAAAAAACTATAAAGATTCAAAAGATTTTTTATCTTATGTGGCGGATTCTTTATCTGAATCTTTTCCTGAATTAGATAAAATAGATTTATTTTATGGAATTGTAGATCGTAAGAATTTTACTTTAGATTATTGTTTAGTGGGTGATATTTTTGCTGCTCTTAAAACAGAAGAAGGAGATTATGAGGTTTTAAAAGCAGGTTCTAAATCTTTAAAAGATAAATCTATTAAAAATAAAACCCTATCTTTAAATCCTAAAGATAGATTTGTTTTTTGTTCTTCAGGTGTTAGCGCTGTTCAAAACTCTCAAGGAGAAAGTTTTGGAAATTCTCGTATTTTACAATATGCAAAGGAAGCAAAAGACAAAGGAGTTTTAGGGATTCGACAAAATATACTTTTTGAATGTGATCAATTTGGTCAGGGAGTTGATACTTCTAAAGATAAGACAATCTTAGTTATGGAAGTAAAAGAGAGAGTCTTAAAATTAACCACCTCTTAAATTTAAAAAAGGTATAAATTGAATGTCAAAAGAATCTTTTTCTGATAAAAAAAAGAGATTACAAAAAATCCTGAATTTTTTTAAAAAAAAATATCCTACAGCAAAATGCGCTCTCAATTTTAAAAATGAATTAGAACTTTTAATCGCCACACAATTAAGCGCTCAATGCACAGATAAACGGGTTAACTTAGTGACAAAAGATCTGTTTAAAAAATATAAAACAGCAAAAGATTATGCAAAAGCTCCTATTGGACAATTAGAGAAAGCCGTTCAGTCTACAGGATTTTTTAGAAATAAAGCTCGTAATCTTAAAAAATCTTGCCAAGAGCTTGAAAAAAAATACGAGGGTCAGGTTCCAAAAAATTTTGATCAGCTTGTAGAGTTAGCGGGTGTTGGTCGCAAAACAGCTCATGTCGTTATGGGCAACGGCTTTCAAGTACCTTCAGGTGTCGTGGTTGATACTCATGTCAGGAGACTTTCTAATCGATTAGGTTTAGTGAATACTCCTAATGTTTTTCATATTGAAACTAAATTAGAAGAATTAGTTCCTCAAAAAGATTGGATTCAATTTTCTCATTGGATGATAGAGCATGGTCGAAAAATATGTGGAGCTCGAAGCCCCCATTGTCGTCTTTGTTTTTTATTAAAGATTTGTCCTAGAAAAGGAGTGTCTCAAAAACAGCAATGATTAAAAAAATAATTTATATTTTTCTTGGATTGATTTTTTTTAGCTATTGTATTTTATCTATAGACAAAACGGCTCCTACTAAAACTTTAAAAGTGCTAACTTATTCTTCTTTTGCAGGCCTGTATGGACCAAGAAAAGACCTTCAAAAAGAATTTGAATCTTTTTGTGAATGCAACATGGTGTGGTTTGTTTCTGAAGATTCAACAGCTTTACTCCAAAGACTTCATTTGATTTCTGATATTGATTTAGTCATTGGATTAGATCAATTTCATTTATGGAATATTAAAAAAGAGAATTGGCATTCTATAGACTCGATACAAACCTCTTTAAATAAAGAAGCGATGAAGTGGAAAAATAAATTTTTTATACCTATCGATTGGGCACCTATTGGTTTTATTGTCAGAAATCAGCCCTTTATTCATGCTTTAAAAGAACTGCCTCAGATAGAGGGGAGACTGTCTTTTCCAGAACCTAAATCAAGCAGCTTAGGTCTCCAATTTTATTATTGGATTTACGAGGCGTTTGGGGGAGATTTAAATAAGATTCAAGTGTTTTTAACGCGCCTTAAAACGAGGATTTATGGACCTGTTTTTTCTTGGTCTTTATCTTATGGTTATTTTCAAAAGGGACGAGTGGATATGAGTCTTTCCTATCTTACATCCCTCCTTTATCATAAAAAAGAACAACAGGATTTGTCCTATCAGTTTGCTTACTTTAAAGAAGGTCATCCTTATCAAGTTGAGTTTGTTGGAGTGCCAAAGTCTTCTCAAAATGTATCTTTAGCTTTTGAATTTATCAAACTTTTATTATCTCCTCAATCTCAAAATTTAATTCAAGATAAACATTATATGCTTTCCGTTTTAAAAGAACAAAAACCACCGGCTTTAAACCGACCCCCCCTTTTATCTTATGATAGGATGAATGCTTTTTTAAAAGATAGAAAAAATCTTCTCAAACAATGGAAGGATATTTTATATTGAAAAGATTATTTTCTTTTAAAGATAGTATTTTTCATTTTCCAGCTGCTTTAGTAAGTTTTTTATTATTAATCCCTCTGGTTCTTTTTTTGACTCAAATCAAGGGGCTTTCTTGGGCGGAAGATCTGGAATTTTTATCTGTAATAGGTTGGACTTTTTTTCAAGCTTTAGCTGCTACCGGATTGATTTTTTTGTTTTCTTTTTTAGGAGTCAGAGGATTATTGACTCTTGTTTCAAAAAAATACTATTTTTTAATAGAGGCTTTTGTTGTTTTACCAAGTCTTA
Organism: Bdellovibrionales bacterium; assembly: GCA_051011135.1. Classification (GTDB taxonomy): domain Bacteria; phylum Bdellovibrionota; class Bdellovibrionia; order Bdellovibrionales; family UBA1609; genus JACOND01. Next base: position 18,548 of record JBPCUO010000037.1, on the reverse strand, counting down.
TTCCCTCTTTGATTCTTGTTATATCTGTTGCTAATTTGCTGGAGTTATTCATGCCCTTTCCTTTTGGGTTAGGGTCTTTAATCTTTTTTCAAGTTTTAACTTATACAGGTTTATGTTCTGTTGTTTGGAGTCGTGTTTTAAGTGAGGAAATATCCCAGCTGAGTGAATGGGCTTATATCCACGATTTATCGTCTTGGAAATTTTTAAAATACATCATGCGAACTTTTTTAAGAAAAGATATAAAAACTCTTATGACACTTATTTTTATAAGTGCTTTTACCAGCTTAAGCTTGCCTCTTTTAACAGCAGGGGGTCGAGGTGTTAGTTTAGAATTTTTTATTTATGAACAATTAAAAGATCCTGATGCGTGGCCGGTGGCGACTTTTTTAATTTTACTACAAACAGTTTTGATTTTTTATATTTATATTAAAGCTTTTTCTCCAACCTTATCTTCTTCTTTTAATTTTTATAAAGGAAAAATATATTTAATTCCAAAAAAGATCATGCTTATCATTCCTTTGTTTCCAAGTCTTATATCAGTATTTGGATTATTTTTTATTTCTGATTTTAAAAAAAACTTTTTAAAAATAATAGATTTGGATTTTATTTTATGGAGTTCTCTTTTGCATTCTTTTTTACTGGGTCTAGGAGTAGGAAGTTTAGTTCTGGTTTTTTTTATAATGATGTCTCTTTCTTTTCGAAGTTCTATTTTTCGAAAATTTGTAGTTGCTTTCATGTATCCAGGAGTGACTTTAGTTGGATTCGCCTTTTTAATACTCCCTTTTTATAGTTTAAATTTTGTATTATTAAAATGGATTTTTGGACTCTCCTTATTATTATTTCCTATTGTCTATCGTTTAAGAGGAGAAGTCATGTTAGAAAAATTAACAGATCAAGTAGAGATGACTCGTCTTTTAGGAGGAAGCTGGCTGTTTGTTTTTTCTAAAATTTTATGGCCACAAAGCCGAAGTGTCTTTTTTTTATGCGCTGGCCTTTCTGCTTTTTTAGCTTGTGGAGATTTTTCTTATAGTTTAATAGTATCTCAAGGTCATTGGAATATGGCTCTTTTGACTTATGATTTATTTTCTTCTTATCGTTTAGATCTAGCTCTTTTAGCGAGCTGGTTTTTGTTGATTTTAAGTTTATTGGTTTTTCTTTTTTGGATAGGAGTTAGTTTTGTCTTTGATAAAAAATTTAAATTACAGCATTAAAGATTTTTCTTTAAAGATACCGGAATGGTCTTTTAAAGAAGATCATATTGTTGTGCTTTCTGGCTCTTCAGGAAGTGGGAAAACAAGTCTTTTAAAAATTTTATGTGGACTTCTACCTTGTCCTTCTTTGATTTGGGAATTCAAAGGAGAAGATCTAGCTCGAAAATCTCCTCCTGAAAGAAATTTAGGAGTTTCTTTTCAAGATTTAAGGTTGTTTCCACATTTATCAGTTCAAGAAAATATTTTAATGGCGGGAGAGGCAAGAGGATTGGATGGGAGCGTTTTGAAAAAAGATTTTGAAACGATAGTGCGTGCTTTAAAGATCCAACATAAATTATCTTCTGATGTACAAAAGCTTTCTGGAGGAGAGCGACAAAGAGTGTCTTTAGCAAGAGCTCTTTTATCTCAACCTCAATTTTTATTATTAGATGAACCTTTTACTCATCTTGATGAGGAAAATCGAAAAGAAGCAAGGATTTTAACAAAACAAGTCATTCAAAGTAGAGGTTTGGGAGCTTTACTCATCAGTCATGATTCAGAAGATGTGAAAGAGTTAGCTGATGAATTTTTCATCTTAGAAGGTGGTTGTTTAAAAAAAGTTGACCCTTAATCCAGGTGTAGGTAAGTAAAAACTATGAAGATAATTCCTTTAAAAAATCAACTCGCAAGTCCTTTATCTCAAAAACCTATGTTTTCTGTTTCTATTAAAAATGCTCAAGGCGAAAGCTTGGATGTAGCGGATCCAAAAGCAACAAGAGCTCTTTTAGCTTGTATGAATATGGCAGCGGTTTTAGGAGGAGCTGCCAGTCATTGGGGAGGGCCTGCTGCTTTTGCAGAAATCATGGCTGCTCTTTATGCTCTTATTTTTTATGAAGCTCAAAAAGCAAGACAAAAGTGGCATGAGAGATTTCATCTTATCAATGATGCTGGTCACTGTGAAAATGGAATTTATGCTTTAAAAGCCAATTACAAAATGGCGGGTATTGGGTTGGAGGATTTAAAAAAATTTCGCTCTATAGAGAGTCGCTTAACAGGACATGGAGAAGCTCATTTATTTCCTGAAGGAGTTTACTTAAGTAACGGACCTTTAGGTTCTACGGTTGCTCAAGCTCAAGGTTTATCGATGGCTGATAAACTTTTAAAGCGAGAAAGAATGTGTATTGTAACTTTAAGTGATGGAGCTTGCATGGAAGGAGAAGTGAAAGAAAGCTTTGCATCCTTACCAGGTTTTGCTAAAAAAAATCAAACGAATCCTTTTTTACTTATCATCAGTGATAATAATACAAAATTAAGCGGTCGCATTGATGAAGATAGTTTTTCCTTACAACCTACATTTGATAGTTTAAAAACTTTAGGTTGGAATTTGCAAACCGTTTCCAAAGGAAATGATTTACAAACTGTTTTTAATTCTTTAGAAAAAGCTTTTCAAACTCTCAAAAATGAGCCTCAAGTTCCTGTGGCTCTTGTTATCAAAACTTGTAAGGGGTTTGGAGTTAAATCGACGATGGAATCCTCTTCAGGTGGTCATGGATTTCCTTTAAAAAAGGGAGAAGATGTAGGTGCTTTTATACAGGAAATTTATGGAGAAGATCCGATACCCTCTCCTTTATTAAAATGGTGTGAAAATCTTAAAAACAAAAAAGGCTCATCTCAAACGGCTTCTTTTGTAAAAATTCAAAAAGGTTTAGATCAAGCTTTAATAGAAAAAAAGGAGGAAGGAAAACCTTTAGTATCTATCAGTTCAGATCTTTTTGGCTCAACAGGAGTTGCAGGTTTTAGAAAAAAATTTCCAGAAGTGGCTTTTGATGTGGGAGTTGCAGAGGCTAATATGATCAGCACGGCTGTTGGTTTTTCAAAAGAGGGTTTTATTCCTGTTGTAGATACATTTGCTCAATTCGCTATTACAAAAGGAGCTTTACCAATGATTATGTCTGCTTTATCTCAAGCTCCTATTATAGGTGTTTTTTCTCATGCTGGTTTTCAAGATGCTGCTGATGGAGCTTCTCATCAAGCTCTTTCTTATATTGCTAAAACCTTTTCACTTCCTCATACAGAAGTTTATAACTTGAGCTGTTCTGATGAAGCTTATGCTTTTATGTCTCAAGCGATCGATGAGTTTTATTCACAAAGAAAATCAGGCAAGATTCCAAATACAAAAATTCTGTTTTTAGGTCGTGAAGTGTTTCCAAAAAGCTTAGGCGATTCATCGATTCAATATAAATTAAGGCAGCCTCAGGTTTTGTTTCAATATGAACAGGGAAAAAAACCAACAGTTATTGTTGCAACAGGAGCTTTAGTTTATACGGCTTTACAGGCGGCAGAAGAGCTTAAAAAGCAGAATCAAGGAGTGATTGTGATTAACAACTCTTCTGTGAGTCATGTTGATGTTTCTGTGATTTGCAAATGGTTAAAAAAATGTGAGGGCCGATTGGTGACCGTTGAAGACCATCAATATCGGGGAGGAATGTCTTCTCTTTTAATTTCAGAAATTATAAAGCATGGTGGCTCTATTCTTAAATTAAAGACTCTTTGTGTTGATGGTGAAATAGGTCGAAGCGCGTATAAAGCAGAAGATCTCTACCGCTACTTTGGGTTGGATAGTTCTTCTATTGTGAAAGCTGTTTTAAAAATTTGAATTTTAAGATTCAGAAGAATTATTATTTTTATTGTCTTCGTCTTTGGGTTCATCTTCATTAAGGCCTTTTCTAAAACCTCTTATCGCTTCTCCAAGAGATTTTCCTAAGCCAGGAATTCTTTTAGGACCAAAAACAAATAATACAATAACAACTACAATAACTATTTGCCAAAAAGAAGGACTCATATATGCTCCTTTAAAATCATTTACCTTGTTAGACTACCTGATAGATTTTTAAGAGTCAAAAGTATTTCTAAAGAGTGAATACTTTTTCAATCAAAGAGGATGGGTTTAATTTTTTAGCTTGGTTTTTTGTAAACCATTGAAGCTCTTGATTTTTCTTTTTTTTAAAAGGCATGCTTTTGACATGGACAAAAATTTGATAATTCATAATATTATGAGAAAAATCATATTGCTTAGGTTTGGAGCTGACTTTTTTTAAAGTTCCAGGAAATAAAATTTTATCTTTTAAAAAAGGAGTCTTTTTATTTTTAACAAAAGCCCATTTTGAATTTTTAGTTATTTTTTGAAGAGACCAATACCAAAGTTCTTTTGATTTTTTTATTCTTTTTAAAGGAAATTGATTTTGAGTTTTATTTTTAAAAGCCTTACAGTCTTTAGAGATAGGACATAGTAAGCATAAAGGTTGTTGAGAGACGCAAATCAGAGAACCTAATTCCATTAAAGCTTGATTCATTAAAGAGGAGTCGAAGCCTTGAACCCAAAGATCTGCTCGTGCTTGAAGTTCTTTTTTATCTTTGGTTTTCCACCATTGAAAACCAGTTTCATAAAATCTAGAAAACAATCTTATAACATTTCCATCGACAACTCCTACCGCTTCTTTAAAAGCTAAAGAGGCCACAGATCGGGATGTATAATCACCAAAACCAGGAAGTAAAAGAAGCTCTTTATAACTTTTCGGAAAGCGGCCCAGTTTTTGAAGTTCTTGAGCTGCTTTTATAAGATTTTCTGCTCTTCTGTAATAACCTAGGCCAGACCATAAAGAGAAAACTTCTGTTTTCTTAGCTTGAGATAATTTTTTAAGATGAGGAAATTTTTTTAAAAATTTAATATAATAAGGAATAACAGCTTTAGAAGTTGTTTGTTGAAGCATGACTTCGGAAATCCATATCGAGTAAGGATCTTTTGTCCGCCTCCAAGGTAGATTTCTCTTATGTTTTTGAAACCAATCAAGGAGCTTATTTTGGCTCCTTTGTTGAAGTTTTTTCATAATCACTATATAATCAATTTTTTTATAGAAAGGAATTTGAATTTTATGAAATACAAAGAAATAGAAAAAAGGTCGCATCCTCGCTTTTCTGGTGTGAAAACTTTTTTTCGCTGTCCTCAATATCAACAGGGAGATCAAGCCGATACTTTGATTTTTGGAGTTCCCTTTGATGGAGGAACAACTTATCGAAGTGGAGCAAGAATGGCTCCTTCTCGTGTTCGTGATATCTCGGCTTTGGGACGAGGTTATGATTTACACAAATCTCAAGATGTTTTTAAAAAATTAAACATTTATGATGGAGGAGATATTCCTGTGAATCCTATTTCTCTTTTAAAAACTTATAAAAGTATAGAAGATTTTACCTTGCCACTATGGCAAAAAAAATTAAAAATGTTATTCGTCGGTGGAGATCATTCTATTACGCTACCTTTATTAAGATCTTGTTTTAAGCAACATGGTCCTTTAAATCTGATTCATTTTGATGCTCATTATGATACTTATCCCCCGGCTTATGGAGAAGATTATCATCATGGAACTTTTGTTCGTCATGCTGTTACAGAAAAACTAGTTCAACAAGTTTGGCAATTTGGTATTCGAGGTCCTTTAACTCAGGGGCAAGATAAGGACTTTGTAGATAACAATAATATCAGAGTTTTTTATGTTGATGACATTAAAGAAAAGGGCCGACAAATTCTGTCTCAACTTCCTAAAGTTATCCAGGGGCCAACTTACTTAAGTTTTGATGTAGATTGTTTGGATCCTGCTTTTGCTCCAGGAACGGGAACTCCTATGGTGGGAGGATTGAGTTCTTATGAAGCAAAAAATCTTTTAAAGAATTTACAAATAGAACACTTAGTGGCAGCAGATGTAGTGGAAGTAAATCCTTCTTACGACCATGGAGATATTACAAGTTTAGTGGCAGCAGATGTTTTATTAGAATGCTTGCATTTAATGGTTTAGGAATTAAGTAGTTTCTTCAAAACTTTGTATTAAAAATTTTTCCAGTTTTGAAACAGAAGATTTATCTTGAATAGATCCTTGAGCAAAGTGTTTTTGCCCTCCTCCTTGTCCTTTTAAAAAAGGCGCAACTTTCTTTTTTAAAAGTTCTCCTGCTGAAATTTCTTGTTGAAGATTTTTAGTCACACTTATAACAATAGGGTGAGATTTTTCATCGTCTCCAATAGCGACAATCACTCCCGAAGTGATTTTAGATTTTATTTGATCTACAACTCCTGCTAGAAGTTTTCTTTCTTTTAAAGGAAGATCTACAATAATCAACTGACCCTCAAGGCGCCCTTTTTTAAAAGATTTAGAGTTTTCAATAAGATCTTTTGTTTTTGAAAAAAAACTTTTTAAATTTTCAAATTGTTTTTGTAAATCTTCCAATAGATTTTGTTTTTTTTGAGCCCAATCTAAAAAGGGATTTTGAGATTCAATATCTTTAACAACAGGAAGATCTAAGCGCGTTCTTAATTCCAGATTCCATTGAGTGAGAAGATGTCTTCTAGAAAAAGATTTTTTTGAAAGGGAAATATTTTTTGTTTCTTTAGGAGCTTTAGTAGGAGAGTTAAGATTTATAATTTGATTTTTTATAAGATCGATCTTGGTATTTTGTTCTTTTTCCCATTTTAGAAAAGGATTTTCTCGCAGATTTTCCAAAGGTATTTTAAGATAATCTGCTAATTCTGAAATTTGATGTTTAAAATTATCTTCCCATTTTTTACAAGTCCGACTTGTGGCGGCTACAATTCTTCGCACTCCCGATTGAACTCCTGTTTCAAAAAGAATTTTAAAATCTTCAATCTCTTGAGAGTTTTGAACATGCAGACCTCCGCACAATTCATAAGAGGTGTTTTTCCCTATACGAATCACGCGAACTTTGTTTTGATAATTTTCTCCTTTTAAAAATAAAGCTCCTTCTTGGATAGCTTCTTGATAAGGCAGAACTTGAGAGGAGACCGATTCTTTATTTTGAATGGTGGTATAAATTTCATTTTCAATACTTTGTAATTCTGCTTCTGTAAGAGCTTTATCATGGGTAAAATCAAATCTTAAATAACCAGGCTCTACCAAAGATCCTGCTTGACGAACTTTATCTCCTAGATGCTTCCTTAAAGAAGCATTTAAAAGATGAGTTGCGGTATGACTTGTTGTAATTAAAGAGCGAAAATTTTTATCAACTTTTAATTCGCAAGAGGAATTTTGTTCTAAAAATCCTTCTAAAATTCTGACTTTATGAAAAATAATCTTATTTTTTTTGAGAGTATCTAAAACTTGAGCTTTTCCTGTCGGGCTCGTTATTTGGCCTTGATCTCCAATAGGACCTCCTCCTTCAGGATAAAAACAAGTTTGAGGCGCGACAAGCCAACCCTCTTGATCTTTTGTAAGTTTTTGGACTTCTAAACAAGCCGCTTCATTTTGAAAAAGAAATAAAACAGAAGATGTTTCCTGCCCTTTTTTATAACCTGTAAAGATGGTTTCTTCAAGCTGGGAAAGAGATTTAAAATTTTGAATCACTTTTTCTAATTGATTTTTCAAGTTGGTTTTATTTAATTTATTATTTTTTTCTAAAAGAGATTTTTCTTTTTCAAAAGTTTGCTCATCAATCATTTTATAATTTTTTTCTTGAACAATAAGGCGAGTGAGATCAATAGGGAATCCATAAGTGCTATAAAGATCCCAAGCCGTTTCAAAATCAACAAAAGGATCAGGCAAGGCCTCCATTTTTTCTAAGAGTTTTTTTCTTCCTTTTTCTAAACTTTTAGAAAAACGCAAACTTTCTTCTTCGATACAAGATAGAATAAGAGCACCATCTTTTTTTAACTCGGGATAAATAGGAGACATAAGATCCAGTACTTTTTCTGTTGCTTTTTGCAGTAAAGGTTTTTGAGGATGGAGTTTTTGACTGTAGTAAAGAGCTCTTCTCATAATTCGTCTTAAAACATAATGAGATCCTTCGCTACCAGGTAAAACACCATCAGCAATTAAAAAAGATAAAGCGCGACTGTGATCAGCCACAACACGAAAAGCCACTTGTTCTTCTTTTTGCTCATGCTTTGAAAAATTATATTGATAAGGGCAGTTTTTCTCTAAAGTCAGAAGAATATCCTTGAAAAGATCGGTACTATAATTGCTTGTGGTTTTTTGAACCAAAGAGCTCAGTCGTTCCAATCCCATCCCTGTGTCCACACAAGGCTTGGGAAGTTTTTGTCTTTTTTTACCGGCATCATCATAAAATTCCATAAAAACAAGATTCCAAATTTCTATAAGATCTTTTTCAGGATCAGGCTCTTTTTTATTGCCATTATAGTAATGAATTTCAGAACAGGGACCGCAAGGGCCAACCTCTCCCATTTGCCAAAAATTATCCCCCTCATCTAATCGTAAAATTTTATGCGCTGGAACTTTGATATGATCTTTCCAAATTTCATAGGCGGCGTCATCATTTTTAAAAACAGTGACCCATAAATGATCTTCAGAAAAACGAAGCTCTTGAACTAAAAAAGTCCAAGCCAGCTCTATGGCTCTTTTTTTAAAATAGTCTCCAAAAGAAAAAGATCCCATCATTTCAAAAAAAGTATGATGCCAAGGAGTTTCTCCAACATTTTCTATATCATTATGTTTTCCACCTGCTCTTAAGCATTTTTGAATAGTTGTAACATTCAAATCTTTTGAAGTTTCTAAACCTAAAAAAATATTTTTGAATTGATTCATTCCAGCGTTCACAAAAAGAAGAGTAGGATCCTGTTTGGGAATTAAGGAAGAACTAGGTAAGATTTTATGTTGGTTTTTTTCAAAAAACTTAAGAAACTTTTCTCGAATTTCAAAACTCGTCACGATAAATAGAAATATACATGAAACAAAAAAGAATTTAAAGGCTGATTTTTAAAAATTAAGATTTAAAAATATTTTAAGAAGAAAGAACCTCTCGAATAATATCCGCTTCAAATCCTCTATAAAACAAGGTCTTTCTAGCTTTTTGCTGAACTTCAAAGGAATCCAAGCGAGTAAGGAGGGATTTTTTTAGGAGGCATTGACGAGCTTTTTCTAGCTCTTTGTTTTTGTCGTAAGGAGGTAAAGGTAATCCCTTTTTTTTAAAGTAATCTTTGATGTATCTCCAACTTTTATTTTTTTTATGAAGAGAATTCAAAAGTTTTTCAGATAAAGCATCCTCTGATTCTAACCAGTTATTTTGTTGAGCATATTCTAAAGCTTGTTCTATTAATTCCAAGGAGTATTTTTTTTGAAGTTTTTGTTTTAACTCTTGTAAGGAATGAGATCTTCGACTTAAAAGTCCTTGAAGGCTTGCGATGGTTTTTTGAAGATCTTGATCTTTCATCTCAGCTTAAGAAATTTTTTTGATTTTAGTTTTGAAAGCTTGTTCCATGTCTGGAAGATTTCCTTGGACTTCTGATGCTTCGATAAAATCTTCTTTACTTTTAAGACCTTGATTGTTGTCATGACCGAAACCTTCAAAATGTAATTTTAATTTGTCAGGAGAATTGCTGGCTGTCAAAGCTGTTTCTTTAGAAATAAGATTTTTAGATTCTAGTTCTATTAAATGTTGATTGAAAGATTGCATTTCCCAACCTTCTTTACTGCTTTCTAAGGCTTCATAAAGTGCAGAACTACCTTTGGTTTCATCTTCTAAAAGAGATTTAATTCTTTTATTATTATAAAGAATTTCAATAGCAGGAATAAAACCAGAACTATCTTTTTTCAAAAGTAATTTTTGACAAATGATCGCTCTTAAACAAGAAGCAAATTGCATGCGTATATGCTTCCCTTTTCCTCTTTCAAAGATACCTAAGATTCGGTTAATCGTTTCGGAGACATTATTGGTATGAAGAGTACTAATCACTAAGTGACCTGTGTTCGCAGCATTTAAAGCGGTTTCTACAGATATTCTATCTCTAAGTTCACCAAAGAAAATAATATCAGGATCTTGTCGAAGAGAGGATTTTAAAGCCATTTCATAATTCACATAATCTGTTCCTAATTCTCTTTGGGTGATCAAGCTTCGATGATCTTGTATTAAAAATTCAATAGGATCTTCGATAGTAATAATATGTCGACTTTGTGTTTTGTTAATATGGTTTAACATAGAGACAACCGTTGTTGATTTTCCACTTCCTGTCGCTCCTGTAACTAAAATGAGACCATCTTGATATTTTTCAACTAATTTTTTAAAAGAATGAGGAAGATTTAAAGTGGTAGAATCAGGAATTTCAAAAGGAATATTACGAACTACAATTCTTAAGGTTCCTCTTTGATAAAAAATATTAAAACGAAAACGACCTAAGCCAGAAATTCCGTGACTGAAATCAAGTTGTTTATCTTCTACAAGTTTAGATTTGTTATAAGTTGTTAAATAGGGTTCGATGGCTTTTTCAATATCATTTTGGGTTAAGTTGGCGTGATCCTTAAATAACAGAGCTAAGCTATTATTTTTTCTTACAATAGGTGGCGTTCCTACTTTTAAATGGAGATCACTTGCGTGCTTTTCCACCATAGTTTTTAAACAGTTTGAAAGATCCAGTGCCATACTTAAGATATCGGAAGAAAAGCTCCTAAAATTGACTGAAATGATTTAAAAAAACCAAGGTTTTTATCAAGAAATCTTCTTTTCTATAAAAACTTGTCTCTCCTTTTAAAATACCAGAGAATAACGAGGTGAATTCCTTGCCTTTAGGGCGCATAAACAAGCTTCAAGAGCTGCTTTTGAAAAGACAAGAAAGCTTGTCTATAGCAGAAAGCTGCACAGGAGGGTTGCTCGCTTATTGGCTGACTCATCTGCCAGGAGCTTCCGGATATTTTAAGGGCTCTGTTGTTTCCTATACAGAAGATGTGAAACAAGAAGTGCTAGGTTTGAGTTTGAAATTCATCAAGGAAAAAGGCGTGGTTAATAAAGAAGCGGCTCAATACATGGCTCAAGGCGTTAGGAATCTTTTAAAAACAACTTGGAGTCTGTCAATAACTGGCATAGCAGGTCCCTCTTCTGGCACTTTTGGAGAATCTGTTGGTCAAGTTGCTTTTTGCGTGAGCTCTCCGTTTGCAACTGAAAGTTACCTCAAACAAGTTGAGGGAAAAAATCGTCAGGAAATCAGGCATCAATCTGCATTTTTTGCTTTAGATTTACTGATTTCTAAGGTGAAATACCAAGACGAGGTTAAATAGTAAATAAGGAGGAAAAATGTCAGTAGCTGGAAATAATAATAATAAAGAAAAAAACAAAGCATTAGATTTAGCGATCTCTTCTATAGAGAAACAATTTGGTAAGGGATCCATTATGAAATTGGGAGAAGGTAAATCCCTTTATGATAAGGTTCCTGTTTTTAGTACAGGTTCTTTAAGCTTAGATGACGCTTTAGGAATTCAAGGTTTGCCACTGGGTCGAGTGGTAGAAATTTATGGACCAGAAAGTTCTGGTAAAACAACACTTGCTTTAAGCACAGCAGCTCAAGCTCAAAAAGCAGGAGGAGTTGTGGCTTTTGTGGATGCAGAACATGCTTTAGATGTGAGTTATGCTAAAAAATTAGGTGTTAATGTTCCTGACATGTTGATCTCTCAACCCGATACAGGAGAGCAAGCTTTAGAAATTACAGAAACTCTTGTTCGCTCTGGAGCGGTTGATGTTCTTATTATAGATTCTGTTGCAGCTTTAACTCCTAAAGCTGAGATCGAAGGAGATATGGGAGATTCTCATATGGGTCTACAAGCTCGTTTGATGTCTCAAGCTCTTAGAAAATTAACTTATACAATATCAAATACAAATACTCTTGTGATTTTTATTAACCAAATTCGTATGAAAATAGGAGTGGTTTTTGGAAATCCTGAAACAACAACGGGAGGAAATGCTTTAAAGTTTTATTCTTCTATTCGTTTAGATGTTCGTCGTATTGCTAGTTTGAAAAAAGGAGAAGAAATCATCGGAAACAGAACGCTAGTAAAAGTTGTGAAAAACAAAATGGCTCCACCTTTTAAAAGAGCTGAGTTTGATCTTTTATACAATGAAGGAATTAGTCATTCTGGTGAAATTTTAGATATGGCTGTTAAAGCAGAAGTTGTTCAAAAAGCAGGAGCTTGGTTTAGTTTTGAAAATGAAAAAATAGGTCAAGGCCGTGATACAGCTCGTATATCTATTAAAGATAATAAAGAGTTAAGAAATAAAATAATGAAAGCTTTGAATGAAAAAAAACAACCTGAAGCGGCTCCGTCAAAACAAGCTAAGCCTACGGATTCAAAACCAACTAAAAATCATTAAGATAAAATTAGATTTTAGAAAAAAAAGGAAGGTACCTACGAGGGTACCTTTTTTTTAAGTTCGTAGAGTTTTAAAAAATTGAGAGAGAATCTCAGAGCATTTTTCTTTTTGCAATCCAGAAGCTAGTTTTAATTTAGAATTCCATTGAGGATATTTTGTAAGTTGGTAAAAAGAATCAAAGCCCGTTTTAAAATCTTCACATCCGTAAACCAGGCGGGAGATGCGAGATTGTAAAATAGCTCCTAAACACATTAAACAAGGCTCTAGGGTGACATAAAGGGTGCATTTTTCTAGCCTCCAACTCGATATTTTTTGGGAGGCTTGTTGAAGAGCGATCAATTCTGCATGCCCTAGGGGATTTTGTTGATTTTCTCTTTGATTAAAAGCTTCAGCCAGTATTTGCCCTTCTTTTACAATCAGAGCTCCTACAGGAACTTCTTTTTTTTCAAAAGCTTTTTGAGCGAGATTCAAAGCTTGATTCATGTAAAAAATATCTTGTTCCATAGTCTTTTTTGAATTTTATCCTTAAATGAATAAAATTTCAGCTGTCTTGTGTAAAAAGGAGGATTTTGTTATATAGTAGGTTCTCGATTTTCGGAAGGGGGGTGATTTTTATGCCAAAAATAAAATTAAGAGAAGGAGATAATTTAGAGTATGTTCTTCGTCGTTTTAAGAAATCTTGTGAAAAATTAGGTATTCTTTCTGAAATTAAAAAAAGAGAATATTATGAAAAGCCAAGTATTGTGAAAAAGAAAAAATCAATAGCGGCTCGTAAAAGATTAAATAAAAAAATAGGCCGAAGAGCTTAATTCATGTAATGTAAAAAAGAGGTGAAGATGTCTCTTAAAGAACAAATTTTAAAAGATTTAAAAGAAGGTTTAAAAAATCAGGATAAAAAGCTTTTAAAAGCTTTGCGTTTTTTACAAGCGAGTATCAAAAACAAAGAGATTGAGATGCGCCCTAAGCCTTTAAAAGAAGAAGATGTTTTAGCGGTTTTAAAAAAACAGGTAAAGCAAGTTCAAGAATCAATAGAGGGTTATAAACAATCTGAGGAACACAAAGCTCAAGCGGAAGAAGAAGAATACAATCTTGCTGTTTTAAAGCGATATCTTCCAGAGCAACTCTCTTCAGATCAATTAAAAACCTTGGTTGAAAAAGTGATTCAGGAGTTAAAACCTAGTTCTATGAAAGAGATGGGATCTGTCATGAAAGCTTGTATGGAAAAAGCAAAAGGTGGAGCAGATGCTAAGCTTTTATCTCAAATGATCAGGGATCATCTCCAAAAATTATGAGATATTTTTCAGAAGATTTTATTGAACAAGTAAGACAAGCTTCTGATTTGATTTCTATTATTGGAGAAGACATTCCTTTAAAAGCTCAAGGGGATCGTTACATGGGCCTTTGCCCCTTTCCCGATCATAATGAAAAAACTCCTAGTTTTTCTGTTTCGTTGAGCAAGCAAGTCTACCATTGTTTTGGGTGTCAAAAATCTGGAAACATTTATACTTATTTAAAAGAACAAAGAGGAATGACTTTTGTAGATGCTGTTCATTATTTAGCACGCCAAGCTCGCATAGATATCCCTCATCAATTTGATAAAAAAAGGGGGGATTCTTCTGTCAATTTTATTCAGCTTAATGAAAAAGTTTGTCGTTTTTATCAAGAAAAACTTTTTGAACTTCCTAAAAGTTCTCAGGTTTGGTCTTATTTAAAAAAAAGAGGATATGATCAAGATATTATTAAAGTTTTTCGTTTAGGTTACGCTCCTAAAGGTAAAACTTTAAAAAATTATTTAAAAAACAGTAAAGAACAACAAGAAGCTTTGCAGCTGGGTTTATTATCTAAAGGATCTGATGGAGATCTTTATGATAATTTTCGTGATCGTCTTGTGTTTCCTATCACTTCAACTCGCCAACAAGTCATTGGTTTTGGGACTCGCTCTTTAGGAAATTCCCTGCCTAAATACATTAACTCTAAGGAATCTAAAATTTTCCATAAGGGAAAATGTTTTTATGGATTAAATGAATCAGCAAAATCTTTAAGACAAAAAGGTCAACTTTTAGTTGTAGAAGGTTACACAGATTTTCTATCTTTATGGCAAGCAGGATTTAAAAATATTGTTGCCACTTTAGGAACAGCCTTAACAGAACATCATGCTAAATTATTAAAGCGTTATGTAGATTCAGTGATTATTATTTTTGATGGAGATGAAGCAGGTCAAAAAGCAGCACAAAGAAGCCTGCCTATTTTATTAGAACAATCTTTAGAAGTTAAAACGATTTGCTTGCCTAATAAACAAGATCCCGATGATTTTTTAAGAGAATCTGGAAAAGAAAATCTGGAAAATCTTTTGAAAAAGAGTCAGGATTTGTTTTTTCAAGTTTTAAAAAGAAAATCTCAGGAATTAAAAAGCCAAGGGCAGTCTTCTGTTTATCTTTTAGAAGAGATGCTGCCTTTTTTAAAAGCAACCTCTAAGGATGCTTTAAGGGTGATTTATAAACAAAGGACCTTGGATTTATTTGGTAGTGATAAAAAAGCTATGGAAAGAGTTCTTGATAAACTTCTCAAAGAGGCTTCAAAAAAAGGATTTTCGGAAAAACCCAGAAGAAGCTCTGAAGAGGTTGAAAAATTTTCTCTTTCTCGAGCTTTAGAGGCAGAAAGGTTGTTATTGGTATTATGTTTGGATTCTCAGAGTTTTTTAGATTTATTTTCAGAAAAGGGGGGGTTGGACTTGCTTCAAACTCCACAGATTATTACTATTTTCCAAAAAATAGAGGCTATGAGTAGACAAGAATCCAAGGAGTTTGATAAAATCCTTCCTAATATTATGGAGTTAGGATTTTCTGATAATTTTCTTTTACTTAAAGATTCTTATCTTATATTAAAAGGAGCAGATCAAGAAGAGGTCGAAAAAGTTTTTCAAGATAGTCTGGCTTTTCTTGAAAATAAAAAACGATCTAAAAAAATTCAACAAACTATTTCAGAAATGAAAACGGGAGAAAACGAAGACATGAAACAATTAGAAAAAATTTTACAACTCTCTAAAGAGAAGCTTCGTCAAAAGGATATTTCTCAATGAGGAATTTGGAGTTAAAATTATGATTATGCAAGAAACTGTTAAAAAACTTAGTTTCAAAGAACAAAAAGATTTGATGTTAAGTGAATTTAAAAAATTAGAAACAAAAGGTTTTTTTAAAAAAGATATTTTATTTGCTAGAGAGCTCAATGAGTCTTTTCCTCAAGAAATCATTCATCCAGAAGTTTTAAATGAACTGATGCAAAATATTCAGAAAAAAGGTATTAAAATTGCCTTACAACATTTTGGTGGGAAAACCAAAAACGATCAAGAATTTTTTCTTGCTCAATCAGAAGATTCAGAAACAGAAACGAAAGTTTCTACGGACAGCAAAGCTCATGATCCTGTTCGTTTGTATTTGAAAAAAATAGGAAGTGTTTCTCTTTTAGACCGTAAAGGAGAAGTTGTTATTTCCCAAAGCATTGAAAAGGGCGAAAAAAAGATTATGAAATCTATTTTAATGTGTCCTTTAGGTGTTTCTGAAGTGATTCGTTTTAAAGAGCATTTAGAAAAATCGAGATTAAAAGTTAAAGCAATCATTCGTGGATTAGAAGAAGAGGATGAGCAAAAAAGCGGAGAAGAAGAATTTATAAAAACGATTACGGACACTGTTGAGTATGTTAAAAAATACAATAATCAAGTTAAAGATGAGTTTGAAATTATTAAAAAATCTTCTAAGGATTCTACGGAATATCGAAAAGCTTATGAAAAAGTAAGATATCACAATGATCAACTGACAGGTCAGTTAGAAAAAATAAACTTTAACCGAAAAGTTATTAATCGAATCAGTTTAAAAATTCGCAATACTTTAAATAGAATTTATGAATTAGAAAAAAGAGTTACAGTGGCTTTAGAAAAAACAAAATCAAAAGACTTTGTAACAATGGAAGAAAATTATCATAAAATTAACAAGAGTCGTACAGAAGAAGAAAAGATGAAAGAGCTGACTGGGCTTTCTTTTTCTAAATATATAAAACTTTATATATCTGCAAAAGATGCTCGATTAAGATTAAAAAGAATTAATGAACAAACAAGAATGAATAAAATCTGGTTGCGTGATGTTTCTACTGAGATGTGGAAAGGGGAGCGAGAAGCGGATAAAGCGAAATCTAAATTGGTTCAAGCAAACTTAAGGCTAGTGGTTTCCATTGCTAAAAAATATACGAATAGAGGTTTACAATTTTTAGATTTAATTCAAGAAGGAAATATAGGTTTAATGAAAGCAGTTGATAAATTTGAATACCGTAGAGGTTATAAATTTTCAACTTATGCCACTTGGTGGATTCGTCAAGCCATCACTCGTGCTATTGCGGATCAAGCAAGAACGATTCGAATTCCTGTTCATATGATTGAAACAATTAATAAATTAGTGAGAACTTCTCGTTATCTTTTTCAAGAGTTGGGTCGAGATCCTACTCCTGAAGAAATTTCAGAAAAAATGGACATCTCCGTTGATAAGGTTCGTAAAGTGCTTAAGATTGCAAAAGAGCCTATTAGTTTAGAGACTCCCGTAGGGGAAGAAGATGATTCTCATTTAGGAGATTTTATTGAAGATCAAAATGTAGTAAATCCTTCTTTTGCAATTTCTAATTTAAATTTAGTGGATCAAACTCGAAAAGTATTAGCAAGTTTAACTCCTAGGGAAGAGAAAGTTCTTCGTATGAGATTTGGTATTGGTGAAGAAAGCCATCATACTCTAGAAGAAGTGGGACAGGATTTTAATGTGACTCGTGAACGAATTCGTCAAATTGAAGCAAAAGCTTTAAGAAAACTTCGTCACCCTAGTCGCTCTGGTAAGCTCAAAAACTTTTTAGACAATTGATTCAATTATCTTTAAATATTATGACCCTCTTAAGGGGGCTTAGCTTAGTTGGTTAAAGCATCCGGCTCATAACCGGAGGATCGAAGGTTCGAGTCCTTCAGCCCCTACCATTTTAAAAAAATAAAATCAAAAAATAAAGATATTAATGGCAATGATAGTTTCCGCTAGGACAACTTCCATTAGAGCTTTTACCGCCTACACAATGACAGCCAGAAGAATCGGTTCCACCACTATGAGATAAGGCTCTATAAGATAAGGCTTTATAAGAATAAGAGTTTGTTTTACCAAAAAACAATCCTGCTCCAAAAATAATCGCCATAATAAATCCAATCAAAACACTTTTTATTGTTTTAAACTTTATACTGTTTTTAAATTTTGATTTACTCATAGACACCAATCTCTACAATTTTAACTCAAGACTTAAATCTGACAAAGTTTTTTTGAAGTTATTCTCAAAGTGATACATCTTTTTTTTGTAATAAACTTTTTTTACAAACCCTAAACAGAGATGAGTAACAATTTGATATGATCTACTTGTGGTCGTAGCTATAATAGGTGTTCTATCTGCGATAGCAATCCCTGCGTATGATAAATATAAAGATAATGCAGATTTAAACACAGCTAAACAAAGTGCTAAAATAATTTATAAATCTGCTCAGGTTTGTAGATCTAGCGATGATGGTACTTGTGATGGTAATTTAAATAATACATTAGATAAAAACTGTAATGTTGCAGATGCAACAGATGTTGGAGATGGAACATGCGCAATAGTCAGCATATCTGGTGGAAATCTTTGTGTTGCTGTTGGTGTATCTGATAAAACATACTGCGTAGATAACACAACAGGAGAGCATGATAATAAAAAGAAATGCACTGCTCTTGGAGTGTGCGATACATAATTAATAAAACTATTTCTTAAATGATTAAAAAGGGAGTTTAGCGACTCCCTTTTTTATATTACTGCGTACTTGTGGTCGTAGGGATTATTGGAATCTTGGCAGCTGTAGGAATTCCTGCTTATCAAAAGTATCAAGATAGAGCGGAACTTGGTGTTATCCAATCAACAGTTAATCAAGTAAGAAAATCTTATCAAACTTGTATGTCTGTTAATAACTATAACACTTGTACAACCGATAATGTAGATGGAACAATTTCAGTTGAAGGTGATTTGAGTCTAGATACTGCTGATAAAGTAGCATCAGATGAGAAAACTTGTTGGCTTGTATCAAAAAGTAATTTTTCAGGATGTGTTGGATTTACCGGTAGAAAATTTGATGGATTAGCCTTTGGTGCTCCATCAGGTATAAGT
>JBPCUO010000036.1:0-8328 GCA_051011135.1 Bdellovibrionales bacterium | reverse complement strand
AATAGAACTCTCTGAAAAGCTATCGCAAAACAAGGATGTCAAAAATAATATTCAACTAGAAGCTGTTCCTAAAATAGAACTTTCTAGCGTGGAAGCTCCTGATTTAAACACAAAGCAAGAAGAGGATTTGAACTTAGATCTTCCTCAAGAAGTTGCTCCTAAAGTAGAGCTTTCTAGTGTTGAGCAAGCTGATGTCGAAAACAATATTCAACTTTCAAGAACAGAAACTCCCGGTCGAATAGACCAAACAAATACAAAATATATTATTAAAAATGTAAATAATTATAATGAACTTTTTGATAAATTAAAGAATCAATTTATAACTTGTTTAATGTTGGAAAATAAGGAGGATCTTTTATATCCTAAAAATTGGTTAGGCCGTGTTAATAATGACTTAAAAAAAACTCAAGCTATTGCTAATCTCAATGATTTTTCTATTTTTAAAATTCTAAAAAAAGGATTGCCCTATCATGGATTTCCTATAAAAACACAATCGAATGAAGATTTTTTTAATCATGTGGGTTGGGAAAACTACCCAGAACATGTCACAGCTATTCCTTTAAAAATAAACAAGAAGGATCTTATTTTTGTAGGTTTTTCAATTCATAAATTAGACATAAGACAAATACAAAATATTGAGCAAACTGTTTTAGATCATTTTTTTGAAACAGGTGAAAGGTTAGCTGCTTAAAGCTTTTCCCATTCCATCCGCCTTAATTCTTTATTTTCACAAAATTTAAACCCAATAGAAATTTGATTCCAAGATTTTGGCCACTCTATGGAAAAAAGATCAGACCATTCTACGATAACAATTTGAGAATCTAAAAAAACATCCCAAATTCCTGTTGATTCTAAATCCTCTTTATCTTTAAGACGAAAAAGATCTATGTGAGCAATTTTTACTTTTGGACTCTGATAAATATTAATAAGAGAAAAACTAGGAGAACAAATATCTCTTTCAACTCCTAAAGATTCGCTTAAAAAACGAACCCATTGAGTTTTTCCAACTCCTAAAGGGCCTTGTAATAAAATCAATTGAGGAGTCTGAATGTGTGATACAAATTGTTGAGTAAAAGATTTTAAATCATCTAAACTAGAAATAATTTGAGACGATTTCATTTTTTTAACCCTGCTCTATTTTGAGCTAAGATAAATTTTGTCCTAAAAATTTTGTAATTCGTTCCGCTTCTTGTTGAACAATAGATAAAGTTTCTCCTTCAACAAAAACTCTAATAATAGATTCTGTTCCTGAAAATCGAACTAAAACTCTTCCACCTTCTTTTAATTTCTTCTTAGAAGAAGAAATTAAATCTTGATACCCCGGCAAAGTTTCTAAATCTTTTTTATATTTAATAGGAGCTTTTAACTGAACTTGAGGTTTTTCTTTAATACTATCTCTAAATTGACTTAGTTTTTTATTTTGAATTTTCATAGCGGCTAAAACATTTAAAGCAGCGATACAAGCATCTCCTGTTGTGCTTTGATTTAAAAAAATAATATGACCTGAGGACTCCCCTCCTAAAATAATATTTTCTTTTCTCATTACTTCAACAACATTACGATCCCCAATATCTGATCTCACCACTTCTATTCCATGAGTTTTTAAAGTTTCATCTAAACCTGTATTCGATAAATGAGTAGCAACAATTTTATTATGAGGTAAAAGATTTTGATGTTTTAAGTGTATGGCACAAATTCCTAAAATATGATCTCCATTGACAATGCGACCCTTTTCATCAGACATAATCACTCTATCTCCATCTCCATCTAAACTGATACCTACATCTGCCTTATGTTTTAAAACCGCTTCGGCCATTTGTTCAGGATGCAAAGCTCCTACTTGTTTATTAATATTAAATCCATCAGGCTGATTTCCTATAGGAATAACCTCGGCTCCAATTTCTTTAAAAATAGCGGGAGCGACCTTATAAGACGAACCATTCGCGCAATCTAAAACCAACTTAAAAGATCTTAAATTAAGATCTTTTGGGAAGCTTCTTTTAGCAAATACAATATATCTTCCAGCAGCATCTACAATACGACAAGTTCGACCAATAGATTTTGTATCTCCCTGCATATCTTCTGACAAAACAAGTCTTTCAATTTCTTTTTCATCCTCAGAAGAAATTTTAAATCCATCGGCAAAAAATATTTTAATTCCATTATCGTGATAAGGATTATGAGATGCTGAAATAACTATCCCTGCAGACATCCGCATATTTTCAGCTAAAAAGCCTATCCCTGGTGTAGGTAAAGGACCTGTTAATTGAACCCACACTCCCATAGAATTTAATCCACTGGCTAAAGCTTGTTCCAGCATATATCCAGAAATACGAGTGTCTTTACCAATTAAAACAGTATGTTTTTTTGCTTTGTATTTTTTTTTAAGCAAAACTCCAATAGCTTGACCTATTTTTAAAGCGATATCAGGGGTGACAGGATATTGATTGGCTAAACCACGAACACCATCTGTTCCAAAAAGCTTTTTTTCTTTAGTAAAATTTGACATCTTTAAACGGGTGAAGGAATTGTCGAACCTAAGGGACCATCAGAAGATTTCTTTTTCTTTTTAGCTTTTTTAATAGAAGATTTTCTTTCTTGTTTTATTTTATCAGACGTCTCTTGTCTGTATTTTTTAAGGTCAGATATTTTTTTACCTTTCATAATCATATCCACTTCTTCTGAATCAATAGTTTCAAAATCTAATAAAGCCTGAGCCATAATATGAAGATGATTCAAATGTTTTTTAATAATTTGCCGAGCCTTTTTATAAGCTTTATCAACAAAAGCATGTATTTCAGCATCAATCTCTTTAGCACTTGCTTCTGAATACATTCGAGATTTTGCATAATCTCTTCCTACAAAAACAGAATCCTGTTCTTTTCCCAGAAATAAAGGACCTAATTTCTCGCTCATTCCCCATTCACAAACCATGCTACGAGCTAAAGAAGTTGCTTTCTCAATATCGTTACTTGCGCCACTTGTATAATCTTTAAAAATTTCTTCTTCAGCAACGCGACCTCCAAATAAAAAAGACAAAGTGTTTCTGGCCCGATCCTTACTCATATTTAAAAGATCTTCTTCGGGAAGAGTTTGAGTCACACCTAAAGCCATCCCTCTAGGAACAATCGTCACTTTATGAATTGGATCTAACAAAGGTAGGCTCTTTCCTACAATGGCATGACCTGCCTCATGATAAGCTGTGATTTTTTTATCTTTATCGCTCATTATAAAAGATTTTCTTTCAGATCCCATCATAACCTTATCTCGAGCTTTTTCTAAATCTTCCATTTCTACTTTTAATTTATTCTTAAAAGCCGCCATTAAACTTCCTTCATTAATTAAATTTTTTAAATCTGCTCCTGAAAATCCGGGAGTTCCTCGAGCAATTTTTTCTAATTCCACTGCAGAAGATAAAGGAGTTTTACGAGTATGAACTTTTAAAATTGCTAAACGACCTTTTAAATCAGGAAGACTGACCATGACTCTTCTATCAAAACGACCGGGTCGTAATAAAGCAGGATCTAAAACATCAGGTCGATTTGTTGCTGCAATTAAAATAATTCCTTCTTTACTATCAAAACCATCCATTTCAACCAGTAATTGATTCAAAGTTTGCTCTCTTTCATCATGACCTCCGCCTAAACCAGCGCCTCTTTGTCGACCAACAGCATCTATTTCATCTATAAAAATTAAACAAGGAGAGTTTTTACGACCTTGAACAAATAAATCTCTAACACGAGACGCTCCTACACCCACAAACATTTCTACAAAATCAGAACCTGAAATAGTAAAAAAAGGAACTTTAGCCTCTCCGGCCACCGCTCGTGCTAATAGCGTTTTTCCTGTTCCGGGAGAACCAATTAATAAAACTCCCTTAGGAATTTGTCCTCCTAATTTTGTAAACCGCTTAGGCTCTTTTAAAAATTCTACAATTTCTCTTAATTCTTCTTTAGCTTCTTCAATACCAGCGACATCTTTAAAAGTTGCTTTTCCTCTATCTAAAACCAACCGAGCACGACTTTTTCCAAAAGAAAAAGCTTTTCCACTTCCCATTTGAAGTTGACGAATAAAAAATATAAAAACTCCAAAAAGTAAAATAAGAGGAAACCAACTTATTAAAACAGTTGCCCAAAAACTTTTATCTTTATTTTTATAAGAAGGAGTGATTCCATAAGATCTTAAAATTTCAAAACCCTTGTCATCGACATTTCCTTCAATAACAAATTCAGTTCCTCCAAAAATCTTGGCTCCTTTTTCAGTTAATAAGCCTTTGATTTGTTGAGAAGTCCGATTAAAAACAATACTATCTTTAATCACTTGTTTCTTTTCAAGAGCTTGAAGAAATTTAGGATAATTAAAATCTTTCACTTGATGCTTTTTGGATTGCTCATAAAATTGAAAGAATACCAAGCCTATCACGAGGCAAGTCACCCAAAAAAATAAAGTTTTTTGTTGGTTGTTTATTTTAGGATTTTTCATTTTTTTCATCATTATATGCTACCACTTTCAATTACAGATTTCTATAAAATTTCTTCAACATAAAAAAAATCAGGAGTTATTTTCCATTTTCTTTTTAATAAATCTAAATTCATATGCTTATTAGGTCTTTCAAGATGCTTTAAAACTTCTTCTATATGAGATTGGCCATAATTTCTAATATTTTCTTTTTTCATATATAAAGCTAATAATCTTTTTTGATGATCCCTGGAAAGAGATTTAAAAAGAGGTCTTGAGATTCTTTTAGAATTTATAAAATAAGGAAGGAGATCCTCTGATTCCGAAAAAGAACTGGCGATTTTATCCAAGGATTGCCCTAGTCGAAATCGACTCCCCGGTCTTTTTTTCTCTAAATCTATTAACCATGCATTTCTTAACCAATTTCTTAAAAAATCCTGTTGAGAATTACTGGGATCCTCCAGCCATTTTAAAGATTTTTTTTGAGCATAGTCCAAGATATCTCCCTTAGAAAAAGAAAGAAAAGGTCGGATTAAATTTTTTTCAAAATCAGGTCCCAGCCATCCAGCAGAATCCATAGCCTTTAATCCCTCTAAACCACAACCTCGAATTAAATGAATCAATCGTGTTTCCAAAGCG
Source organism: Bdellovibrionales bacterium (assembly GCA_051011135.1). GTDB lineage: Bacteria > Bdellovibrionota > Bdellovibrionia > Bdellovibrionales > UBA1609 > JACOND01. The sequence continues at coordinate 3,231 of JBPCUO010000036.1, read as the reverse complement.
TCATCACTATTATGAGCCAGAACCAAGCCTGCTGCCTGTTCTTCTTTTATATATTTTTCAAATTGTTGGTATCTAAATGTCCTAAACTCCTGTTCGCTTTTAAGCTGTTCCAAAGGAGCTTGAGACAAATAAAAAGGAAAAGATGAATCGCGACAAACGGAAGTTACAAAAGATCCGACCTTATCTCTGTAGGCTCGGACAGAAGCATCAGTCGTGGCTCCATGATGAACATGAATCACAACTAATTTTAAATTTAAGGGAGAGGCTACCTGAGACATAACATCCAGAAGAACCATGGAGTCAACACCTCCAGAAATTCCTAAGCAAAGTTTTTTATTTTCTATAGCTTGTGATTTAAAAAAATCTAGCGTTTTATGAAATAACAAATGAGACATTTTATATCTAAGATTGAGATATTATTTTTGATTTAAACATGATTCCAAAACAAAAAGGATACCTTGTCCTTTGTCTGAAATTTGATACTTACTATCGTTAATTGTGCTTTGAACTTCTCTCAATTCTTTTTTTTGCTTTAACAACTCTTCATTGGAAACATCTTCATTATCTAAACGGTGTACAAGGTTAGACATATTATTGATAGATTGAGCAAAAACATCTTCTAGAAGTTGAACAATGCCATTATACTCTTTAAAAACTTCAACAACATTTTCACAAGTCACCTCTTCACCCATTAAAAAATCGAGATCCTCTTCTTCAGTACTCACTTGAGCAGCGCTGAAAAATCCAGGAATTATACAAGACCAAAACAGGATTAAAAATAAGTATTTCTTCATTAGTAATAAATAGTTTTTTTTAGAAAAAATCTCAAGCAGAAAGCACTTAACCTGTAAAAACTCCTTAAATGCGTGGTTTTTAAACACTTTTTTTATGAGAGTTTTTTACCTCTTTTCTGCCTTGAGCAGTTAAAATTAAAGAATGACTGATCCAGCATCCTTTTTTATAACGGATTCCATCTAATAAAAAACCTTTTGTCACCCCTGTCGCGCAAAACAAAGTCTCTCCAGAAACCAGTTCCTCTCTTTTCCAAATTTTATCTAGGTCTTTAAGGCCACACTCAAGAGCTCTTTTCTTTTCTTCTTCTTTATAATAAACCAACTGGCCTTGAAATCCTCCTCCTAAACACGCTAGTGCCGAAGCGGCTAAAACTCCCTCTGGAGCTCCTCCAGTACCCATTAACAAATCTATAGGAGAGTTTTCTAAAGCGGTTTCTAAAGCCAAACTTACATCTCCATCTCCTACAAGGCGAATACAAGCTTTTGCCTTCCTTAAATCTTCAATAAGATCCTGATGTCTTTCTCTTTTTAAAACTCCAACAACTAAATCTTCTGGTTTTTTATTTAAAGCTTCACAAACGGAATAAACATTTTTTTTGACAGACTCATTGAGATCAATAGCCTCTTTGGCTTGAGGGCCACAAGCTATTTTTTTCATATAAATATCAGGGGCTTTAAAAAGTTTTCCTCTTAAAGCAACAGACATCACTGACAAAGAACCCTCTCGGCCTTCTGCGCAAATGGTTGTTCCTTCTAAAGGATCAACAGCCACATCAATTCTAGTTTGAGACTTAGGATTTCCCAGCTTTTCTCCCGTATAAAGTCGAGGAGCTTGATCTCTTTCTCCTTCGCCAATAACAATTTGCACATCCATGTCTAGCCCCTGAAAAGACTCTCTCATAGCATCCACAGCCGCTTGATCCGCTCCCATAGGATCTCCTTGCCCTATAAAGGGATAGCAAGCTAAAGCGCTTTTTTCTGTAATTTTTAAAAAATCCAAGGAAAAAGAATTTAATGTCTTCATAAAATACCTCTTGTTTTCTATCAAAATTTACCAGATATGTAAAATCTTTCTAGCCTTTCAAAAGAAAGTATTGATTTTTAGCTTATAAAGAAATAAATTTAAAAAAACCAATTCTAAGGAGATAAACCATGTTTCAAAATAAACTTTTTTTATCTTTTTTATTTTTATCTTATTTTTTAATAAACTGTCACTCTATGAAGCATCATTCTTCGTGCCATAAGCACAAAGGCGATCATCATAAAACATGCCGTAAAGGAAAAAAAATCTGTTCTTCTAAAAAACATTGCAAAAAATGCCGTAAAAGCAAGTGTGATAAAGGAGTTTTAGGAAAAGCAAATGTCATGCCTTTACAAGCGGGAGGCCCTAAAGGTTTTGTAACTTTTGAAAAATCCAGTAAAAAGAAAATTCTTGTTAAAGCAAGTATCACAAATCTTAAACCTCAACAAAAATTTGGATTTCATATTCATGAATTTGGAGATTGCTCTCTTCGAGCTTTAAAAGCAGGAGGCCATCTGAGTCATCATCATAAACACTCTCAACATGGAGGACCTTCCGATTCTAAAAAACATCTGGGAGATCTGGGAAACCTTTCTTCTGACTCAAAAGGACAAGCTTCTTATGAACAAACTTTAAAAGGACATGTTAGGCATTTTTTAGGTCGCTCTATTATTATTCATGACAAAGAAGATGATTTAAAATCTCAACCCAGTGGAAACTCTGGTAAAAGAATAGCTTGTGGAATTATTGGTGTCAGCTTAAAAGAAGCTCCAGCTCCAAAAGAAGCTCCGGCTCCAAAAGCCGCCCAGCCTCAAGAGACTTCTAAAAAGTAAATATTTTCTAGGATTTTTTTATTTAGAATGACGAAGTTTTGTAACATGCTTTTCGTAAATTTTAATTTTTTGCTCTAGTGTTTCAAGCTTCTTTTGAAGTGCATTTTCTTTTTTTTGGATTTTATCTATATAAAGACCTGTTTGATAACCATTTATAAAACTTTTACGAAGATTTTCAGGGCATTCTCTGGCTTGATTTTTAGTTTTTGACAAACCATAAATATAGCCTGTTTTAAAACTACAATACTCCCTTAAACCCGCATCAAATCCATTTTTATAAGCAGCTTGATAAGAGCTGGTATTTTCAAAACCACAAACTTGTCTTCTTTGTGAAAAAGTCTTTTCCCATTTTAAGCCTTTTCGACTATCTTGACGGCCTACTTCATACCAATTGATTTCTAAACAACTTCTTTTTAAATGGTTACATCCACTTAAAAATAAAATAGGAATAAAAAATAAACTGATTCCTATTTTTTTAAAAAACATAAGCTACATTATAGCATTAGAGACTCTTTTTGTGATATAAAAAATAGAAAAAGAAAATTTTTCACTTCATGATTCTTTAGCGTCCGTAGCTCAATTG
>JBPCUO010000035.1:0-6412 GCA_051011135.1 Bdellovibrionales bacterium | reverse complement strand
TCTATGGATGTGGGTTGATGTATAGATGAAATAACCGGCCGTATAGCTGCTATGGATTCTCATATAATAAAGATAAAAAATAATAAAGAAAAAATAGTTATAATTCTTCCTATAGATCTAATAACGTTTCAATGAGTTAAGGTATCAGGGTAATCAGAATATCGTCGTGGTATTCCTGCTAACCCTAAAAAATGTTGGGGGAAGAAAATTAAATTGACTCCAATGAATATTAAATAAAATTGAATTTTTAATCATCGAGCGTGTATAGTAATCCCTAGTATTATAGGGTATCAATGGGTAAATCCCGCGAATAAAGCAAATACTGCCCCTATTCTTAAAACATAGTGAAAATGGGCGGTTACATAGTAGGTATCATGTAGTATGATATCTAAGGAAGAGTTAGCTAAAATAATCCCAGTTAGCCCCCCTATAGTAAATAAAAAAATAAACCCTAAAGTCCATAGTATTGGGGGTTCAAAAGAAATTTTGTTTCCATGAATTGTTGCTAATCATCTAAATACTTTAATCCCTGTTGGTACCGCAATAATTATAGTCGCTGCAGTAAAATATGCTCGGGTGTCTACATCCATTCCTACAGTAAATATGTGGTGTGCTCATACGATAAAACCTAAAATACCAATCCCGAGTATAGCATAAATTATACCAAGTGTTCCAAAGGGTTCAAATTTTCCTGAGTAATGTGTGACGATATGTGAAATAACCCCAAAACCTGGAAGAATAAGAATGTATACTTCTGGGTGTCCAAAAAATCAAAATAGGTGTTGGTATAGAATGGGGTCTCCACCTCCTCTTGGGTCAAAGAATCTTGTATTAAGATTACGGTCTGTTAATAATATTGTAATAGCTCCAGCTAAAACTGGTAGAGATAATAGCAATAAAATGGCTGTGATCTTAGTTGCTCAGACGAATAAAGGTATGTGTTCTAGTCATATTTGTCTTGGGCGTAAATTGATAATAGTAGAGATGAAATTTAAAGCTCCAAGGATTCTGCTAACTCCCGCTAAATGTAAAGAGAAAATGGCTAGATCTACAGATGCACCTCTATGGGAAATGTTTCTAGATAGTGGGGGGTAAACTGTTCATCCGGTCCCTGCCCCCTTTTCAACAATTATTGATATAACTATTAGTGATAAAGATGGTGGTAGAAACCAGAACCTTATATTGTTAAGTCGAGGAAAAATTATATCAGGTGCTCCTAGTATTAGAGGAAGTATTCAGTTTCCAAATCCACCTACTATAATGGGTATTACTATAAAAAAAATTATAAGAAAAGCGTGGGCTGTAACGATAGAATTAAAAAGTTGATCTGACCCTAAAAAGGCTCCTGGTTGTCCTAGCTCAATTCGGATTATTATCCTTATTGCAGTTCCAAGTAAGCCCCCTCAAATTCCTAAAAGAAAATATAAAGTTCCAATATCTTTATGGTTAGTGGAATATATTCAGCGCAAAGAAAATGATTATTAGTGGGGATAAGGTGAAAATAATAGGAAGAATAATTAAAAAAATAGAATTTTTATGTATTTTTATTTTTAGTATCTTTTTATTGGAAATAATAGAAAAAGAAAAGTTTAAATAAAAGTATAGGTTGATTATTGACCTTACTAATAAGGAGAAAGTAATTAAAAAATTAGAGTTAATAAAGGAATTGAGGAGTGATAGTTTAGGGAAAAATCCTAGTAGTGGGGGTAGTCCTGCCATAGAAAAAATTATAATTAAAGAGATAAAAAAATAATTTCTGTTAATAGAAAAGGAGTTGTTATAAAATCTAGAGTTATAAAATTTATTAAGAGTTGTGAATAAAGTAAAACATGTAATGAGATATAGGAGGAAGTAAATATAAAAAAGATATAAATCTTGAAATAGCGCTAATAAGCATCAGATTATGTGGTGTATAGAGGAGTAGGCTATAAGGGGTCGGAAATGTGATTGTTTAAGGCCGCCTACGGTTCTAATAAAAAGAGAAGTTAGGAAGAGGAATGTTATAGTTTTTCTTAAAAAGGAAACAGTTATTAATAGAAGAAGTGGTGTTAGTTTTTGGATTGTTGATAAAATAAAGCAGTTTTTTCAATTTATCGATATTATAAGGGAGGGTAGTCAAAAATGGTAGGGGGGGAGCCCTATTTTTACTATAGCCCTAAGAGACAAAATTAAAATAAATAGTGTTGAGGGTAGATGAGAAAGATATGAAATTATTAAAAATAGGATAAATAAAGATGTGATCGTCTGAATTAAAAAATATTTTATAATATTAGATGCTGAAATATTAGAGTTTGACTCTAGTATTAATGGTAAAAATGAAATTAAGTTGATTTCTATTCCTAATCAAATTATAAGAGGGTTATTAGAAGAAATAGAAATATAAATCCCGATAATAAGAGAAATAAAAAATAAAGATTGAGTTATTTTATTTAAATTAGTCATTAGTTTAAAGTGAGGAAAGGTTTTAATCTCTCTAATAAAAGTTAGAAGCTTCTATATTATCTCACTTACACCCAATTTAAGGACCCTTCGTTTCATTCATGGATAGTCCCTAAAAATAAAATAGAAATAAAGATTAAAGCTGTATAGATTACAATTGAGCCTCTTCTTGTAACTCATAAAGGTAGGGGGATTAAGAAGATAATTTCTAGGTCAAATACTAAAAAAATAATCCTAATAAGAAAAAAGTGTAGTGAAAATGATGATCGAGCATTCCTAAAGGTATCAAATCCGCATTCGAAGCTAGATAGTAGTCTACGAGTTAGTAGTCTTTTTATATTTACAAAATAGTTAACTATTAATAGTAATAAAGGTAAGCAAAGAAAAATAAAGAAATATATTAATTTTAAAAACATAAATGTTGAGATTTTATCTATATTTAATTACATCAAAATTATCCGTTATTCCGGCACAACATTATTTGTGAGTCTCCTCATCTTAAAATTAAAAGTTTCAGGCTTCTTAAAGCTTACAAATAATAATATGTATGCTAGAGTTAAAACTAGTAAGGAAAAAGCGATTGTAAAAGGTAAAAATACTTTCCAGCATAAGTTTATTAATTGGTCATAACGCATGCGAGGGAAAGAGGCACGGGCTCAAACAAAAAATCTTGCTCAGAATGAAGTCAGTAAAATTAAAATTAATTGAGAAATATTTGATACCCTCATAAAAGAGAAATAAAAAAAGATGAATGATGATAATAAGGAAACTCATAAAATATTTATGTATTCAGCCATAAAGATTATAGCGAATGGTCCAGACCCGTATTCAGTATTAAACCCTGAGACTAACTCTGATTCCCCTTCTGCTAGGTCAAATGGGGTTCGGTTTGTTTCAGCTAGTAGAGTAATTATTCATACAAAGAAAATAGCGGGTATGACAGAAAATAAAAAATTAAATGTGAAGAATCTTTTTATATTATAAGAAAAAATAAGTAGGATAGGGCAGATAAGGATTAAAGCTAATGAGACTTCATAAGAGATAGTTTGTGCTCTGCCTCGAAGTGCCCCAATTAATGAGTATTTAGAATTTCTAGTTCAACCTGCTAGAAGAGTTGTATAGACATTAATACTAGAGATACAAATAAATAAAATAATTGAATATTTAAAGTTATTAGGGTTAATAGAAAAAGGGTATAAAATTCATAATCTTAGTGCTAGAAATAATCTTAAACAAGGTGTTAGTAGGAATGGAATTTTATTAGAGTTGGAAGGTGAAACTATTTGTTTTAAAAATAATTTAACAGCATCAGAAATAGGTTGTAAAAGTCCTATAAAGGCAACTTTGTTTGGGCCCTTACGTAAAGCTGAGTAACCTAGGATTTTACGTTCTAGGAGGGTAAAAAATGCTATTGAAAGAAGGATTAGGATTAATGTGGTAATAAAGCTTAAAAAAAAATTTAGAAGTAACATTCTAATGAATTAGTAATAAAGGGGTTGTCCATAAATTAATTTACAATTAATCGCTTATTATCAGCCACTTTATTGAAGAATTTAGACAGAGTCAATTAGTATTTTACAAGAATACCGCCTCTATTTTGGCTTTAAATTCAGTTTACTAAATGGCTAAAGTAGCTTTTTTATAGTGTAAATATAATTTTTAATCATTTAGGCCTATTTATTAAAATCCCAACTTAGTAAAAGTGTGGGTAAAATTAAATTAATAATAAAATAAGATATTGTAAAAATTGCTCCAATTTCTGTGTAAGGGAATTCTACAGGACAACCTCCGATTCAAGTCAAAATAAAGATATTGATTATTAAAATTCAAAATATGATTTGAGAGATGGGGTAAAATGATGTTGATGGTTTTTTAATAAAAGTTAAAAATGGGTATAGGAACATGATAAAAATTGCTCTGAATATAGCTACTACCCCCCCAAGTTTATTGGGAATCCTGCGGAGAATTGCATATAACCATAAAAAATACCATTCTGGTTTAATATGTAGTGGGGTTGAGAGGGGGTTAGCTGGGATAAAGTTATCAGGGTCCCCCAAAATAAATGGAGCAAAAAGTGCAATAAAGGAAAAAGAAATCATGAAAAAGGCAAATCCTATAAAATCTTTTATAGCAAAATAAGGATGTATGTTAACTTTAGATGTTTCTGAGTTAATGCCTAAAGGATTTTTTCTACCTGTTTGATGAAGGAATAAAACATGGATTAAAATGAAAGCAATAGAAATAAAGGGTAATAAGAAATGTAATGCATAAAATCGTGTAAGGGTTGGATTGTCAACAGCAAACCCTCCTCACACTCATAAAACTAAATCGGCCCCAAAATAGGGGATAGCTGAGAGGAGTCTGGTAATTACAGTGGCCCCCCAAAATCTTATTTGCCCTCAAGGTAAAACATAACCTATAAAAGCAGTTGCTATAAGCACAATGTATAAAATAACCCCTACGTTCCAGGTTTCAGGTAGTTGAAATGAAAAGTAATAGAGTCCTCGAGCTATATGAAGGTAAAGGCAAACAAATAAAAGAGATGCTCCATTAGCATGAAGTGAGCGGATTAATCAACCAAAGTTGATATCACGAGAAATATGAATTACTCTGGAGAAAGCGATAGAGATATCAGGAGTATAAAATATTGCTAAGAATAAACCAGTTAAGATTTGAATCGCTATACTTAAAAGAAGCATAGATCCTAGGTTTCATCATAAAGAAATATTTATAGGGGTGGCATAATCAATTAAAAAATTATTGGAGATAGAGATTAAAGGGTGTGTTTTTCGTAGGGGGGATGTCATAATAAAAATTATATGCTTTCACAAAGTAAATATAATTTTAATTTTAGGTCCTTTCGTACTATAAAATTAATGATAAAGATAGAAACTAACCTGGCTTTCGCCGGTCTGAACTCAGCTCATGTAAGAAATTACTGGCGGAACAAGCCATTCAATAAAACTGTTGCATTTTATATACATTCTTAAGCCAACATCGAGGTGCTATATCTTTCTGTAAATGTGGACTTTTAAAAAAGAGTAGCCTGTTATCCCTGGGGTAGCTGCTTTGTAAATAAAAAAGGTGTATTTTATAAAATTAAGAAGGAATCTTCAGTGTCACCCCAACAAAAATCCTTAAAGTAAAAATACTATAGGATTAAAGCTCCCAGGGTCTTTTGGTCTTTTAGTAAAAATAAGGAATTTTCACATTAAATTTAATTTTTATATTTAATTTTAATAAAGTATAAATTTATAAATCCATTCATTCTAGCCTCCAATTAAAAGGCGAATTATTATGCTACCTTAGCACAAAAGCGGCCGTTTAAGAATCACTGGGCAGGAAAAACTTAATAAAAAGGTGCATTAAGCTATGTTTTTGATAAACAGTTAAATTTATTTTTGCCGAGTTCATAAAAATTATATGTATAAATACTAATTTTATCAGAAATATCACCTTGTAGGGTTAGGAAGTGTATTAATTTAAATGTTGAGTAATTTAAAAATAAGTTGTGAAACTATCTAATGAACACTTTAGATTCTATTAATTAATAAAAATATTTGTTATACTAGCTTATCCTAGTATAATTAACTTAAGATAGTCTTAGTCCTACTTTGTAGCGTAAATTAAAACCAGATATAATAGTGTGCGACTAGTATGTAGCTTCTAGGCCCACATTTGAGATTGATTATGACACATTAATCTTAGGCTCTTAGCAATGTGAGGTTAGATCCCACTATTTCAGGGTAAAAATAATATTATAGACCTTGATAAACCATGATGCAAAAGGTACAGGCTTTAACCCTAAGTATAAATTAAACATGAATCTTTACAGTAAAAATCCTTATGCTAGATATTTATTATTTTTACTAAAAGGAGGGTCTCCATAATTAGATCTTAACTCTAACACATAATTCTGTCATTTTAGTAGTCCTCTTATCCCCCTATTTTTTTTTTTTTTTTTTTTTTTTTT
>JBPCUO010000034.1:0-8321 GCA_051011135.1 Bdellovibrionales bacterium | reverse complement strand
TGTTGGCTGAATCATAATAAAACTTTCCAGAGCTCCTATCAAATAGAAGCTTTACATTTCCTCCGTCTTCAACGTGAAAATCTCCTGAACCTCCACTTACGTCTAATATCTTAGAACCTAAGTCATCCAATATATCAAAGTCTCCTTGGATTATTGTCTGAGTTCCGTCAGGAGCTATTATCTTCTGAGATGCTGTAGGATTTGTTATAACAACTGTAGTTGGAAGCATTGTACTTCCTGGGTCAGCCCATTCAAATCCTGTATCTGTCTTAGCTAAGACGTATCCAGTAGTTCCGTTTATTGGAACCAACTGACCTAATGCAGTATTGATACTTGCTACAATAGCTTCGTTTGTGAAATCAAACTCAGAACCATCCCAAGAATAGTAACCAGCTGGATAGTATGTTCCACCAAGCCATCCTGGTGTCTGAACTCCAAATACGCTTCCTAAGCCCTGAGCGTTCCTCAAGTATACCATTTGTCCAACTGTAAGAGCTGGAGTAAACGTGTGGGCTTGTAGAGCGTCCCAGTTGTCAAAAATACCTTCAACTCGAACTGTAATCGTTCCGTCTAATATTCCAGCACCGATTATGTCTCCTGACCAGGCTGTAAATACTCCAGAACCTTTTATTGATTCAACATCAAATATTAGCTCTCCAGTTTCCTTATCGTATGACACTGTAGAAAACGTAAAGTAGTTGTCAATATTATGAATAAAGCTACCTCTGAGTCCTTGTTGCCAATCTAAATCAGCTGCTATTGTTACAACGAGCTGAGTTCCTACAGTTAGTGTATCGAGGTCGAAGCCTCCATTGTAGTTGAAATAGAAGTTTTGATTATCTGAAAGAGTTACAAATGAAACTCCATTATGATATTTCAGAGTCTTGTCATCTGAGTCATAAACAACAACACCTTCCCGCTGCTCTACTTCTCCCAATCGAGGGGTCGTAAAATGTCCAGGAGTAACCGTATAGTTAGTTCCTACCCTTGTCTTAGGGGCTGATGTATTAGTTGCCATTCTTTAGTGTGTTCTTATGATTAGTGTAATCTTCGATTATTTCAGATATCTCAGCATTGACTGAATGTTCTTCAGTTGCTTCAACTTCTTCATTTGCGAATCTTCCTTCAAGAGAGAAACCTTTTATAGCTTGCTCCTTTACTTTTTTCCATAATGGATTATTTGCAGGGTCTAAAAACTTTGCTGTAATCATTCCAGTTCCTATAGGAAGCTTCTCAGGGTCAAATCCTCGACCATAAGCTTTATCCATAGAATCTTCAATGACCCATTTTTCTGCAAGTTTTACTCCGTCAACAAAGTCAGGTTTTCCTGCTTCGTTTTTACCATGATTCAATGTAAATGGGACAGCTGAGAGATTATAAATCTCTTCTTCGATTCCTTCTTTAGAGAAAAATACTGTCTTCTTCTTTGAAGGTCTTGGTATTTTCTTCCCAGGTATCATTATTGGACCTGTCATCATTCCACGTTCCTCATCAATCTGGAAGTTATAAGTGTCATCTTCCTTTGAGAAATATACTGCATCTTCTTCGATTGCAGGCTCCTCTACAAGACTGATTGCAAAGATTCCTTCTTTACCATCGTCTTCATTTCTTCTAAGTTCAAATATATTGTCTTCCATTTTTATCCTATTTCGGTGTTTTCTAAAACTACCTTGTTTTTATTATTGTGCATTTCGAGCTCGTCTGTAACTAAGCTAACTTTCTGGTTCTTCTGAGCATCTCCAATGGTTTCACTGAGTCTACTTGAGTCGCTATTTCCTATCAATGAAAATGAAGGAGGTGCGATAGTTGCAGAAGCTCCACCACCAGCTCCACCACCACCACCACCAGGTATTTTGGTAGATGTAATGGCTTTTACAGCACTAAATCCTGACTTCAATGCTAATGCAGTTGAAGCTACCTTTTGAATAGTTCCAAATGGTTCAGGTATAGTTGTTGGATTCTTCCAGATTTCAGTAACCCCAGCATACGTGTTGATAATAGCTTGAGCTATTGCAGCCGCTTTACCAGCTTTAGAGTTCTTCCCTAAGATATCAGACAATGCTCCAAAAGCATCTCCTGCAATCTTTAGTTTTTGTTGAGCTAAGGCTCTGTCAGCGTCAGCTTGTTCTCTATTATTTTTCTTTACATCTGCTGAATATTGAGCATTTGCTTTTTCTTTAGCAGTAACAGCATCTTGATAAGCCTGAGTTCCCTTTTTATGTAATGCTATTTCAGCATCTAAATCGGCAATCTGGTCTTGATACTTCTGGTCAAGAAAATCTCTTTGAAGTTGAAGTCTTTCTGTAAGAATCAACTCCTCATCAATAATAGCGTTAGCTTCTATTTCTTGAACCTCACGTTTTCCAGCAATGATTGATTTGTCTAAAGCTACCTGCTCACGTTTCAATGCATTTAGATTCGTAAGCTGTTCTGACTTCTGACTATTGACACGTTCCTCAATCTCATCTAACTTCAGCTGAGCTGTTTTTAGAGCTATTAGGTCAGTATCGTTTTTTGTTTTCTCGTATTGTAGCTTAGCAGCATATATTGCAGCTTGAGCTGCCTTTTTTTCTGCTTCAGATTGTTCAGCTAATACAGCCGCTAACTTTCGGTTAGCTTCAATCCTATCTTCAATCGATAATCTGTCGTTATCTCGTTGTTGTCTGAGTTTCTCAGCTTGAGTTTGGAACTGTAGTTGTAACTTTTGTAGTTCAACTTCAGCAAGAGCTGCAGCTTTCTTGGCATTGACGAGTTTAGTAGCAGCATCAACCGCATCTGTAACCTCGCTTGTAACCTCTTTTACAACGGCTACAACGCCCTTTACAGCATCTTTAGCAACCTCTACTGTCTTCTTTATAATGACAGCTAATGGATGAGCCGCTAAGGCTTTCTTGGCGTCATCTAAAGCCCCTGAAAAGTCTCCTGTAAATAGTTTCTTTACTGCCGAAGCTAAGTAACCAAACATGTCCAATGTAGTATTGACTAAAGCCATTACTCCGTCTTTGAAGACAGACTTGAACTCTTCCCAGTATTTACCTGGTGCTTGGAAGAAATCTTTGATTTGTTGATAAGCTTTTGGAACAGCTTCAAGAACCCAGGTTATAAACTTGTTAGTTATAACAGATACGGTTTCCATTACTATTGCAAAAGCATCAGCTACCTTTTGATTCTCTCCAAAGATACCTGCAAGTCTTACAAGTAACGCAATAACAGCTCCTATTCCTATAGCTTTCCAGGCAGTCCCGACAAGCTTCAGAGATTTTCCAAACTTCTTACCACCTTTGCCACCTTTTTCAAGACCCTTCCCAGCTTTCTCTCCAGCCTTTCCAACGTCCTCAACGGATTCCTTAGCTTTTTCAGCTTCCTTTCCGATGGTTTTGATGTTCTTTACAGCACCTTTATCGTCAATCGATATGATTACCTGTCTTTCTTCTGCCATTTTCGTATTAGTTTAGAGAATCCCTTCAGAGTTGAAGGATATTCATATTTGCCTTTTGCAAAAGCTATGGTCTCTGAATGATTTATATCAGAAAGCTTTAGCAGCTGTATTAGTTGTCTCATATTTCTTTAGTATAAAATCCAGATATTTGCATTGTATATTTGTCTTTCAATCCAGCATTGGTGCTCAAGTGTAAAACCTTTGAATCCCATAAATAACCTTCACCTGCTTTCCAGTGGTCAGCAGTTTTCCAACGGTCATTCCTTGCTTTCTTAGGACTAAATATATCTTCGTATTGAATAAGATGACCAGGCTCCCAAGCCTCCATAAAGATATTAGCACGAACTAATGTTCGTTTGTCATCTGAATGGTCCTTCTTGATTTTGAAGAATGTATCTCTATGCATCGTTATCGTATTCCCTGGAGGTTGCAATATTGAACTAACAGTCACAATATCGATTCCCAACTTCTCTCCAATCTCTTTGAAGTCCTTTGGGTCATGCCATATTTGTTGAATGATTGTATTGTCTTCAACGTATGGTTCAAACCCATTCCCGTAATCTTCTCGGGTGTCTTTTTGTTCCCTCGTTTGGTAACTAATGCAGCTACCTTTATGAACGCTGTAATCAGCGTGAGGTGGTAAATATTTACTGAAGTCCATATCAAGTTTGATTGGGTCCAGTATTCCTTTGGGAGAGATTCTTGTTTTCTTCCCGTCTTTTTCTTCGTAAACAGTATGTCCGTCTGGACTTGTATAAATGCTCATAATCTATATTTGTCGGTTATTACTTCGTCTAATCCTGTATTGGATTTCATTTTCAATGCATCCTCATAAGTATTCAAAATCGGCTGACCTTGAATATTGAAAGATGTATTTAGTATTATTGGAGTATCTAATAGTATCCTCCATAAAAAAGGATTTTGTTTTTTAGTCACGGTCTGAACTCTACAAGTTCCATCTACGTGAGCTACTCCCTCAACTTCCTTTCCTTTACGGAAACGAGCATTGTGGGTCATCCATTGATATTGTTCTGGATTCTCTCCTTCAAAATACCTTTCGAAATCCTCAGCACGAACTACTGCAGCAAAGGGTCTAAATGATTCTCTGTTTTTTATATCAGCATTTAGTTTGTCCTTTACTCCAGGTCCTGGTTTTGCCAAAATAGAACGGTTTCCAAGAGCTCTTGCTCCATATTCCATTCGACCCTGGATTAGACCAACGAATAAGCCTTTCTCAAGCATTCTCGATACGTCTAAGGTCGTTATCTCCTCTTTCACCTCTGGAAGTGCATCCCAAGGCTCTGGACCGAGATAAGCGGTCTCTAAAGCTCTATTAGGTCTCAGTAGGTGCAATAAGCATCCTAACGCAATCCCTCTGTCGTCAGCTTGGGGAGAGACAAATGAGTCATAGTTTGAGTTGTTCAAAATATTCATTGCTCCACCACCTGACATTTGCAGCTGTCGATTATCTTTATTTTCAATGTTATATTGAGTGAGTTCCTTGAATCTTTCTTCAAAGACATATTGAACTGCAAACGCTAAGTCTCGTCCTTTCTGTCCTTTCCAAAGTTTATCAGTAAACTCCTCTTCCCACTTTTCGTAGGCTTTATCAACAAACATCTGTCTTACAGATTTGAAATACTTCTTGACTCTTTCAATCAGTTTCTCATCTTTTTTACCATAGGCTGATAAGCCCATAACTTTACCTGAATAAACCAAGTTGCCCCACCAGATATCTTCCTGTTTGATTTCGGGAATATAATGACCAGCTGCTTGATAAGCAACACAAAGGTCGTGGTTGGATTTCTTTATTTTTCTCGGTTCACTTCCACGGTCTATTTCAAATACATTGAAGTAACCGTCATCCGAGCCACCATCAAAACTGATATTCAAAGTCCTTCTTGCGTTGGACTGATAAAATACGTTTGATACGTGAGCTATGTGATGTGGAACGAACTGAATATTGTCAGCTCTTAGTTTGTTGTAATGCTCAGGAGGAAAACTGTTCTCCATTGCATTGTGGTAGTTCTTAGCTCCATATTTGTCTTCGAAATAATCTAATATCTCGTCTAAAACTTCCAATGGATTTGGAACTGGAAAGTAGTGAAATAAACCAGCGTTCTTCTTTTTTACCCAGCGTTCTATCTCAACAACCTCTAAAACAGTAGCTCCATAAGAAATAGCAATAGCTCCATTGTGAGAGCCATGTATTCCCAGATTGAATCTCTGTCCGTCAAGTGTGTTCAGTGGTGCTGGCTTAGCGAAGTAACCGTGGTTAGTTTGTTTTTTTATGTCCATACCAATAATCTTCTAATATTACTTCCCATAAATATTGATTAGTTTCCCAAGGATGTTTTTTATAAGGTTTTCTGTTACTATAGTCATAGTTTATTCCTATGTCTGAAGTTCCAGGCATTCCTTTATATCCTCTTTGAATATTTATGTAGTTAGTAAATGTTGATATTTTCGAGCCTAAAAAGCTTTCAGCATACGTTGGAATAATCATATCCATAGCTATAGCTTCAAGGTCTGTCAAATCTTTGTTCAAATCGTCAAGGAAAACTAAATCGTAATCCTCATCCTCTAATATTTCAAAAACACTTTTATCTTTTTCGTCAGTTGCAATATACAAAGGTCTGTCCTTTCGAACACGACCTTCAATCATTTCAGCAAGCTTGTCATATTGCTCGTTTATGATTGGCGTGTGAACGTGAAGAAAATCTCCTCGTCTTACATGTAATGCATCAAAGTCATTTGGTAATAGTGATTCAGCTAAATCGTAATACTCTTTTCTAAATCGTGAACCTTTTTCAACTCTTTCCATAGCTTCTAAACGCAACTCTTGAGTTGGTAAGTAGAAGTTGTATATGGGCTGAGCATAGAAGTTTCTTGGGAAATGAATAAACTGCTGGTCGTATTTCAGTGAAACCTGAAACCGTTCCTGGGCAAAGTCTTCAAAATCCTGTTTGTCTGTAACCTTATCATAGGCTAAGAACTCAACGTTGAACTCTTCGGCTCTCATTTCGTCTTTAGTTGGATGACCAAGTTCGATAATAGCGACCTTATTGTCTGAATGAATCCCTTCAAAGAAATGTTTCTCACCAGAAAACTTCTGGTAATACGGCACGTCTTTATAATCGATACATTCAAACTGACTGATAAAAGCCTCCTTATCTTGGAGGCTCCACCAATCAAATACATTACTTGTATTTCCAAAGTCTGAAAAAAGCATACAGAACCCGCCAGGTGGAAGTATCAAAATACGGTTAGTAACCATACTTGCAACTCCAGCACCTTCGTAGGTCTGTCTTATATTGTTCCACCCTCCACACCAATGGTCGAAAGATAGATATTTTCTCTTTGGGTCAAATCTACTGTGAAGCATATTCGTTCCAAAGGTCAGTTGGGTCAGAAATAATGGTTTCGTCAAGCAGTTCAATGCTCAATATATCTAACAGAAAATCGTCTGTAAGAGGTCCGTGGTCATCTGGTCTATGTGAAGTTGATATAGAGCCTTCGTATCCTTTGGCACTATTCAACCATTGCCCGAAAGCGTTCACCTCGGGCATAGTTATATTAGTCATAAATCTATTTTTATATGTTAGGTACAGGTACTTCCTGCAGAACCCCATCCACCTCCAAATACATTTTGAGCACAATATGTTCCTGAAGAAAAAGCAGTTGATGTGCTTCCAGAACAGTTTGTATATGCTCCTCCACTTCCACTAAAGGAATAGTTGTTACACGCAGCTGTACTTGTACTAAAACTTGTAGAAGCTACCGAAGTAGAAACACTTGTAGAAGCTACCGAAGTAGAAACACTTGTTGAAGCTACTGAAGTAGAGGCAGACGTTGTCGCAACACTTGTTGAAGCACTCGTTGTTGGAACACTTGTAGAAGCACTTGTAGTTGCAGCACTTGAAGTGCTAAAACTTGTAGGTGCTACAGACGTGCTTGCACTTGTAGTAGGAATACTCGTAGAAGCACTTGACGTGCTAAATGAAGTAGTAGCTACACTTGTAGAAGCAGACGTTGTCGGTATGCTTGTTGAAGCAACACTCGTAGAAGCAGACGTAGTTGCTACACTCGTTGAAGCTGAACTTGTAGAAGCTGAACTTGTTGAAGTAGAAACTTCTTGAGTATATCTGAACGTCAATCTATTTATCGGTGAACTACTTCCAAGAGGGAATACTTGAAGCACTTGCGTACTTGTAGCTTCCGTTCCGTCAAAGTTGTTCATAGGTAACGTGTGAGTAGTTGCATCTCCACTTGGCACTGATATAGGAGTCACACCACTAAATAGTGCATCTCCAGTAGCTGAACCTAAAACAACGCTGTAAGAACCGTCAGGAGTTATCCTAACCGTTACATTTCCACCGTTAGGTGAAATAGCTATTGAAGTTCCGTCTACCCAAGTTTGAGAAGGACCACCGTCTATCGTATACGTAGCTGTAAATGAAGTAGCAGGGTCTGCTACAGCACTTCCAGTTGCTTCGTATGTCCAAGCGACATTTTCAACTCCAAGAGTTCCTGCAAATCTTATCTCATAATATTCTGCAGTAAACGTTTCCGTAAGAGTAGCTAAGCCAGTTCCTACAGATACTAATACATTTGCATTACCAAGTCCTGTAAACTCATAATCAGCATCAGCTGTAATACGCCAGTAGAACTCGTAAGTATCACCATCTTCTCCTCGAGCAATAGCTTGATTCGTAGTAATGCTTCCAAGTCTTGAACCATCTTTAGTAGAATCTTTGAAGATTCCAGCAAGAGGCACGTGAGCGTGAGCAACCAGTTCAGATAGGTTTATCGTATGAGTATAGACTCCTGCATTTGTAGCAGTTACTTGTAGTTGGTAATAGTAATCTGTATCAGCTGTAAC
>JBPCUO010000033.1:0-9798 GCA_051011135.1 Bdellovibrionales bacterium | reverse complement strand
CTCCAACCCAGAGAGCTAATGGCTTTCCAGCGGGGAAGTCCCGATTTTCCAATATTATCTTTAAATCCTCTTCCTGGAAAACTCTCCGATTTAGAATGAAAAATAATAATACCATCTTCTTTGAAATAAAAATTTCCGCCAAAATAATTTTTGGGAAGGCGAGACATTAAAGAAAAATCAAATCCTGCGAGTTCTGAACTTGCTATGTTGACAAGTTTGGAATCGATTCCAGATTGTCCATTAACAGGACTGTTTAATATAGGTTGATAAGAGTGAGTTTCATCTCTATTAATAGTGATTCCGTGTTGAGCGACAAAATCTTTTCCTTTTTTTAATTCCACTTTTATCGTATCGTCATTCACTCCATAGGATGGGCTTCCGCTTGTTTTAATATACCAACCATCTAAAGTTAAACTTGTATTGTCATTGATTTGAAAAACAGAACCTACAGAAGCAGAGATACCTTTAGTTTCTTTTAATTGTTGGTTTTGGCTAAATGAGGCGTTGTATTGTCTATGCTTACAAAATTCTAATTCAGGAAGTTTTTTTCCTAAATTGGTTAAGTTTGTTTTTGTAGCGCTGTCTAAGTCTTGTTTTTCAACAGTTTCTTTTTGGTCGGAAATAAAATCTTTAACAAGATTCTCATTTAAATCCCCGAGTTCTCCTTTGGATTTGATCTCATTAAAACAAGCGACGCTATCTATTAAAAAAGGATAACCTTCTGATCTCGTTCCATAAAGGCTGTGTAAAGAAGGAGCAATAAAAGATGTCCCAACACTACCTCTTAGGAGAAAAGCTGTTACAGGCTGGAATCTAAAAGCTAGTTTTGGATTAAAAGTAAAAAGCCCAGGGTCTTCTGAATTATTTTTTGAATTGTTTAAATCAAAATAATAATCTCCACGACCTGCTAATTGAATTTCCATAGAATCAAAAGGGGAGTAGGTCACTTCTCCAAAAAAGGATCCAACAGTTCGAGAACCAGAACCATCCGATCCTGTATTACTTAAAATATCTCCCGATTTTACTTTAGGATCTGCATTTTCTAAATAGCTTGTGTAATATCCATTCACTCCTAAAGCTGTATCTAAAGGTCCTAGATTTCCTGAAAACACTAAATCTGCCAGAAAAAGAGTAGAAGAATTATTATCATAAGAAGTGTAAAGAGCTTTTGTAAGGTCTAATTGAGTTGTTGTAAAGGGATCGTAAGTTCCTTCAAAAATCAGATCTGTAATTGTTTTTTTCTCAAGAAGATTAGCTCCTTCATCTTTTTTATAAATTCCAGAAGCTTTAAAACTCATATTCCAGTCCCAAGTTGAAGAAAGGTATCCTGTGGCTCCAAAACTGGTATCTAAAGTGAGATAATGAGTTGTCATTATTCTGTGATCCGCTTCTTTAAAACGATTGATAAGTCGCCCTGGGGTGCCTGTTTGAACTGACATTTTATGCCCTGAAGGAAGATTAACAGTTCCTGGAATAGGGGGAAAATTATAATAAGTTCTTTTATAAGAAGGCAAGATTTGAGAATAAAAATTAACTCCACTTAATTTGTAATTTCCTTGAAGGTAGGCTGAGATTTGAGAAATTTGAGGTAAGGTTTCCATGTACTTTGCGTAATTAAAGTAGCAAGTTTTTTCTTTTTTATTTTCTGGAGGACAAGAATCAGCAATAGTTGCAACACCACTATCAGAAATAAAAACAGGATGGATGCTTGTGGGGCTGATTTTTGTTTGAGACCATATTCTGTCTGAAGCGACAATACTATCATTAAAACGAAATTGCAAAACTCCTGTTGTAGATCCTTTAGAGTAAGTATTTCCCCAAACGGCAGCACCTTCTACGCGATGCCCTCCTTTGTATAAAGGATAAGCTGTTGGAGAAACACGAAAATAAGCTTCTTTTCCAGAGTAATTTTTTTTCATAATAAAATTAATAACACCACCTAAAGCATCAGAGCCATAGATCGCAGAAGAACCATCTTTAATAATTTCTACTCTTTCCACAGCATAAATAGGTATTAAATGTAAATCGACAGCTTCTGCATTAGGATCCGTAATGACTCTTTGTCCATTAATTAAAACAAGAGCAGCCGCTCCATGAACTCCTGTAAAAGTTTCACCAGAAGTGGATGATCCAGAACTTTCTCGACCCAGGCCAAAAGGAACAATATTCGTATCTCTTAAAACATCAGCTACGGAATTGTATCCCGATTTTTCCAAGTCTTCTTTATCTAAAATTAATAAAGGAGAGGGGCCTTCGATATTGATTCTTTTAATTCGAGATCCTGTAACTTGTATTCTTTCTACATCTTCGTTTTCTGCCGGAAAACTAGGCAGGCAAAAAGCAAGCAATAGCATATAAAATAATTTCATAAAAACTCCCTGTTTAAGTTAAAAAATTATCATAGATTTTTTTAAAAACAAACAAAGACACCAGATTTTTTGAGCATTTTGACTGAAAGCATCTAAAGCTCTAAAAGGACTTGATAATCTTTTGATTCTTTAAGGGATAAGGCTTTTTCTGGAATATGTCCTGCTTTAAGTAAGTCCGCTTTGCAAAGGTCAAAAGTTTTTATATCTGCAGGAGGTATAGAAATAGAAATAGATTTTACTTCTGTCGCCAAGCTTTTTTGCTTGGATGATTTTGCATTTCTAATCATTTCTAAAAGAGAAAAAGCGAGGTCTATAACTTTTTGCGAACTCTTATTGAGAACAATAGGTGTAGGCCATCGAGAGTTGTGAATGAAGGGCTGTTCTTTTGTATATCTCCAAGACCAAATGGTTTCAGTGATATAAGGAAAATAAGGAGCAAAAAGTTTTAAAAATAAGTACAAGCTGTAATCCAAGCTCAAACAACCAGAAAGTCCTTCTCCTTGATTTTTTTGTTGATAAACTCTCGATTTAATAAGTTCTAAATAATTATCACAAAATTCCCAAAATATTTTTTCTATTAAATCAAGAGAGGAAGAGTATTCCATTTTTTCAAGATGATTTGTGGCTTGAGTCAGAGTTTTTTCCAATTTTTCAATCCAGCTTTGATCGACAGGTTCAGTAATAAGATGTTTGTTTTTTAAAAAATAATCCTCGGTAAATTCTTGATTTTCTAATTGAAGAGTTACAAATTTTGCTGCATTAAAAATTTTTGTCATCAATCTTTGACCAACTTTAAAAACTTTTTCTTCATAAACGGTATCTTGACCTAAGCGTGATTTTGCAGACCAATAGCGAACACCATCTGCAGAATAAGTTTCAATAATTTTTTCAGGAGTAATGGTATTTCCTTTAGATTTACTCATTTTAGCATGATTAGGATCAACAACCCAACCACTGATAGCAATATGTTTCCAAGGTGGACATTTTTCATGAAAGTAAGTTTTTACAATGGTGTAAAAAGCCCAAGTTCTTATAATTTCATGAGCTTGTGGGCGTAAATCTGCAGGAAAAAGACTTTGATGTCTTTTTTTATTATCAATCCAATGACTATTAATGAGTGGAGTTAAAGAGGAAGTAGCCCAAGTATCCATAACATCAAAACTTCCTGTAAAGCCATTAGGCTGATCCCTTTGTTCTTCTTTGTAATTTTCTGGAGTGTCTTTCATGGGATCTATAGGTAGATCTTCAAAAGAGGGGAGTAAAATATTTTGATAATCTATTTTAGAATTTGAATCCAAGGAATACCAAAGAGGGAAGGGGACACCAAAAAATCTTTGTCTAGAAATACACCAATCTTGATTAAGATTTTCAACCCATTGCTCATACCTTTTATAAAAAGAAGCCGGGTGCCATGTGACTTTTTGACCATATTCAATAAGTGCTTTTTTATGTGCTAAAACATGAATGAACCATTGTCTTGTCGGGATAAATTCTAGAGCTTTGTTTCCTTTCTCGTAATATTTTACAAATTGAGTCGTTGACTTAAGATCTCCCCTAAGAACTTTTTCTTGCTTTAAAAGATCCGGCATTTTTTCTCTTGCTTTTTTGGTTCTTAACCCACAAATCTCAGAATAATATTTTTGAGCTTTTTTAGAGTCTATGCTTTTAAACAAGCCTTCTTCAAAAGAAATCTCTTTAAGGCGACCTTGATTTGTTAAAATTTGTTTTAAAGGTAGAGAATGTTTTTTCCAAAATTGAACATCTTCTTGATCTCCAAAAGTACATATCATAAGTATTCCTGTTCCTTTTTCAGGATCTGCATGAGTTGAAGGAAGAATAGGAACTTCAGCTCCAAACAAAGGAGTTAAAGCTTTTTTAGAAAAGAATTTTTGATACCGACTATCTTCTGGATGAGCTGCTACAGCAATACAAGCTGCTAAAAGCTCAGGGCGAGTTGTTGAAATCGTGAATTGCCCTCCTCCTTGAACTTGAAATAAAATATCATGATAAAAACCTTGTTGTTCTCGATCTTCAATATCAGCTTGCGCAACAGCGGTTTGAAAATCAACATCCCAAGAAACGGGAGCGAGACGGTTTTCTACCACTTTTTGTTGATAAAGATCTATAAAAGATTTTTGTGAAACTTTTTGAACTTCTGGGCTAATGGTTTCATAAGTTTGATTCCAATCTACAGACAGAGCTAAATGAGACCAAAGATTTTTATATATTTTTTCATCTTCCAAAACTTGCTTATGGCAGGTTTCTAAAAATTTTTTTCGTGAAACAGCTTGAAGAGGAGATGATTTTTTTTGATGTGTTGGTTGGAGATTTTTATCGTAATTTTTTTTAGGATCGCAATATATTCTATAAAGATTTTGAATTCTTTTTTCTGTGGGGAGTCCATTATCATCCCAACCCATTGGGTAGAAAACATTTTTCCCCATCATTCTTTGGAACCGCGCTACAATATCCGTTTGAGTATAACTAAAGACATGACCAATATGTAAATGACCTGAAACAGTAGGAGGGGGAGTGTCTATAATAAAATTTTTGGATCTATCAGAATGAGGCTTATAAGCATAAACATTATTTTCAGACCAAGCTTGTTGATAATGGGCTTCTATTTCTAAAGAATTGTATTTCTTTGATTTCATGATTTTATTAAAAAGAGATTAAGAGGTTTTTTTTAAAAAAGGAAGCTCTTTTTCTAGCAGTTTATATACAAAAAAACATAAATTATGGTAAATCCTATTTATGGCAAATAAAAATAATAAATACTCTGAAAATGTCGTGGGATCTTTCTATGTTGATAAGGATTGTATTCATTGTGACGCTTGTGTTTTAGCTGCAGAAAATCATTTTAAACTTCATGAAGAAGAGGGGTATGCTTTTGTTTACAAGCAGCCAACAACGACTGAAGAAAAGGAATTTTGCCAAGAAGCTTTGGAGAGTTGTCCTGTTGAAGCTATCGGAGATGACGGCGTATGAAGTCTCAACTTTTTATTTATTGCTCTTTAGAAAGGAAGAAAAAAAAATTCATTCCCATTCAAGATCCTTTTGTTAAAATATATTGTTGCGGTCCCACGGTTTATGATTACTTACATATTGGAAATTTTAGAGGAGCTATCTTTTATAATTTTTTAAGAAATTGGTTGAAGTTTCTGGGCTATCAGGTTGATTTTATTTATAATTTTACAGATATTGATGATAAGATTTTAAATCGTTCCAAAAAAGAACAGGTAGATCCTCAATCTATTTCTAAAAAATATATAGAAGAATTTAAAAAAGATTTTAAAAAATTAAAACTTAGTCCTCACACTCATAATCCTAAAGCCACAGAAACTATTTCTGAAATTCAAGATTTAATTAAAAAATTAATTGAATTAGGAAAAGCTTATGAGGTGAAGGGAGATGTTTTTTATTCTGTAAAATCATGTAAAAACTATGGTCGTTTGAGTGGTCGAAAAATAGAAGATCTTGCTCCAGGATCTCGAGTGGAAATTAATAAAAACAAACAAGACCCTTTGGATTTTAGTTTATGGAAAAAAAGCAAGCCTGAAGAAAATTGGTTTTGGGAGAGTCCTTGGGGAAAAGGTCGTCCAGGTTGGCACATTGAATGCACAGCTATGATTCATAAGTTTTTAGGATCGGAAATTGATATTCATGGAGGAGGATCTGATCTTATTTTTCCTCATCATGAAAACGAAATCGCTCAATCTGAAGCTTGCACAAACCTCACTTATGTCCGCTATTGGGTTCATAACAACATGGTCATTACAGATTCAAATAAAATGTCCAAATCTTTAGGTAACATTATAACAATGAGAGATTTTTTAGAAAAATACCCAGGGGAAGTTTTTAAATACCTCATTTTATCCTCCCATTATCGCTCTCAAGTTCAATGCTCTCCCTCGACTATTGATCAAGCGATTTCCTCTTTATCTCGAATTTATTCCTCTTTTGTGCGAGCTCAATCTCGGTTATCTCACTCAAAAAACAAAAAACCTTATGAAAAATTTAAAAAACTTTTGGAAACATCAGAAGAAAAAATTCAAGAAGCTTTCAATGATGATTTTTCAACTCCAAAAGTTTTTGCCAGTTTTTTTTCTGTGATTAATTCTTTTACCTCTCTTTTAGCTTATGAAAAACTTTCAAAAGAGGAACAGGCTTGGTGCTCTCAGGAGCTGCTTTTGTTTTTTAAAAAATATGGAGAAATCTTGTCTCTTTTTCAAGAACCTGCCGAGAGCTTTTTACAAAATTTAGATGATTATTTTTTAAAACAAAAAAATATAACCAGAAAACAAGTTGATGAAGTAGTTCAAAAAAGAGAACAAGCAAGAGATAAAAAAGATTTTAAAACTTCTGATGAATTAAGAAAGCAATTAACAGAGTGGGGAATAGAAGTTAGAGACACTAACCAAGGAAGTTTTTGGGAAGTTAAAAAACATTCTTTTGAGTAATTTACCAATACAAAGTCTAGGTTTTGCTTTGTTATTTTCTTTTCATGCTATGCTTAAACAATGAAAGCAAAAGTTTCAAAAAATCGGGATATTACGCTCATAAATGTAGAAGGAAATCTGAATTTAACAAGCCTTGATGAGTTAAACTTTTTTTGTAATAAAAATTTACAAAAGAAAAAAATTATATTCAATCTTCATTCTCTTCATTTTGTAGGATCTGTAGGGATAGGGGAGTTTTCTAAAACTTTAGAAACCATCAATAAAAACAATGATCTCAAAATATGTTGTGCAAGTTCAGAATTTGAAAAGATTTTAAATAATGAAGGATTTTCTAGTTACAAAACAGAACAAGAAGCTCTTTTATCTTTTGATCAATCGAAATGAATATCTGCTAAAATATGGTTTTTATTACGGGATTCTTTATCCGATTCTTTTTCTGTATTGTCATCAGAAATAAAATCCACATCCTTGGTGCTGATTTCGTTGCTTAAAGAGGATGTTTCTTTACTAGGGCCTTGAGAAGAAGAATTTATCTTATTAAATGAGACGCTAAGTTTTTTATTTAAATTTTGAAGAGATTCAATTTGTTGTTCCTTTTTTTCTACAGAAAGTTGAATTTCATGCCATAAAGTTTGTAAATTTTTATTTTGAGATTCTAAGTTTTCATTTTTAGAAATTTCTTTTTTTAGTTGGATGAGAGTTTCTTTGCTTGCTTTTTCTAGAGCAAAATGACTTGTTTTTAAGGTATAAGCTTCTTGCTGTAATTTTTCCAAGTTTTCTTTTGTTTCTTTCACTTGCTCTTCTTTCATTGATTTATACAACTCAAATCGTCTTTTTTCATTAATGAGATCATTTTCCATTTCTGTTCTTATATGCTGTAATTTGTTGTTATAAGATGTTTCTACATGGTTTAACCTTGATTTATGCTCATTGGTGAGGCTTTGCATAGATCGCTCCTGTTGTTGAGCTAATTCCGTAGGTTGAAGCGCTAACTTCAGTTTTAAATCTTTAATTTCTTCCAGATATTTATTTTGTAATCTTGTAGATTCTTCTTGTTTTTGAGATTTTAATTCTCTAATTTCCTCTAAAAATCTTTTAGAATCTTGATTTTTGGCATCTATTTCCATCATTAAATCTTGTATTTTACCTTGGTTTTTTACCCCGATTTTTTGTTGAAAATCTCTTTGTTCAGTGTCCGATCTTTCTTTTGCTAACTCTAGCAGTTTTGTAAGGTGTAAAATCTTGGCAGCTTGTTGCTCTTTATTCAGGAAAGATTTCTGTAATTTTTGATCTAATTGGATATATTTTTTTTGAAAAGATGTTAAAGCTTGTGTAAAACCTTCTTGTTGTTGAGATAAAACCTTCCTTAAATCCTCGTAGTTTTGAGATAAAGTTTGATTTTCTATTTGATAAGATTGATACAAATGAAGTTGGTTTTCCTGGTCTTTAGCTTCTTTTTCCAGCTTTTCTTTTTCTACTTTAATATTTTTAAACTCCAGGTATCGTTTTGTTAAATTTTTGATTTGGTTTAAATAAACAACTTCTCTTTTCTTTAAAAATAACATTTCGGTGTCTTTATTTTTTAAAAGAAATCCATATTCTTCTTCTACTTCTTTTTTGCAAGTCTCTTTTATTTTATTTTTCATGTTTTTATGAGCTGTATTTATTTTTTTTCGATAATCCTTATAATGCATAAGCTGTTGAGTTGTTGTTTTCTTTTTAACAATTTTTAGCCTTTCATCCACAAGTTTAAGGCCGTTAACTTTGAGCTCTTGCAATTCTTGTTTTAATTTTAAAGACTGAGAATTAAATCTTTGTTGTTGTCTGGCAAATAGTGAAACTTGATTTTTAAGACTATCGACCTTTGTTTTTAAAAAATTGTTCTTAACATCTAATTGTGATTTTTCTTTTATTAAAGAGTGAATTTCTGTTTGTAAGATTCCATTGTGTTGACCTGTTGAAGATAATCGAGAAAGAAGTTGGGCATTTTTTTTGTACAGATCATCTAGATCTTCGGAATGTATAACATCATAAACTTCCGGTTTTTTTTCCAGTTTTTGCTGAGGTTTTTTAATTTTTTTATTTTTACTCACAGACTTCTCCTAAGCAGGATTCTTTCAAGGGTTTGAAAAATTGTCAAAAAATAATAGATTTGTAAGGCTTTTATGCCTCGTGTAATTTAGTCTTTAGCAAAGACCAGTCAATAGTCATAAATTTATTATAAAATAAATTTAAAAAATAGGGATTTTAAAAAAACCTTTGGAATCTTAAAAAAAGCAGGGAATACTTAATGATGCTTATGTATAAAAAATGGATTTTTTGTATTTTATTACTTTTCCCTTCTTTAGTTTTTGCTAAATATAAAGTCTGTTCTATTACTATTAATTCTTCCGATGAAATTGAAGTTTTTAAAAAACATCTTTCTAAAGATCATTTTGATTTTGTAGAACTTATACCTGAAAACAAAATAAAGTCAGGGGCTGTTAATTATAAAGAAGATGTTTATTGGTTTCGTAAGGCTTGTGAAAAAAATTACAAATGCGATATCTTGGTTATCTCTGGTCATTTTGGCGGAACTTTTTTTGGGAAATCAGGATTTACCCTATCTACAGAATTATTAGAACAAGAAGCTTGCAATCAATCTTGCCGATCTATTCTTTCTAATGTTAAAGAAATTTTCCTTTTTGGTTGTAATACCTTATCCGATAAGTCTAAAGATTCTAGAACTTACAAAGAGTATTTACAGGTTTTATTAGATGATGGAATGGCAAGAGAAACAGCAGAAAGGGTTGTGGCCGCTCGTTACTCTCCCTTAGAAGCTCCTTTTTATAAACGGATGAATTTTATATTCGCAGGCTCCAGCACCATTTATGGTTTTGATCAGCTAAGCCCTTTAGGCAAGCATATCAAAGGGTCTTTGCAAGGGTATTTGCAGGATATTCGCACAAACTATGGAAGCTATTATAAGT
>JBPCUO010000032.1:0-2673 GCA_051011135.1 Bdellovibrionales bacterium | reverse complement strand
ACGCGGTACTGGGATTGCTGGGCCGCGTCATAAACCCGCTTGGCAGCGTCCAGCCGAATGCGGTCCCTAACCCTGGCCAGGGCGAAGGCCGGGAACCATTTGTCGATGAAATTCTCTATGACCATCTGGCTATCTTGATTCCCGGGCTCTTGGCCCCTGAAGCTTGTGCTGTGAGTGTATCGACCACGTTCTGCCAGTAGGCTATGCGGTTCTTGATCTCACCGGCATCGGCGCGGGTCAGAACGCGGGTACTTCCCCCGGAGGAGATTGTATAGCTCTGCCCGGTCGCCACCCGCAGATCGGCGGCGAGCCAGGCGTCCAGGTGTGTCTGGGCTGTCGCTAGGTCCATTTAAAGGCCCCGCCTTTGGAAGGAAGAGTTTTGGCTGCTTGGCTGCCTGGGCGGCATCGGAGGTGGTGGAACGTGAGAACCGACACCGAGGGCCGCCCCAGCTTCCGCCCACTTGGACGGAGACCACCGGCCCAGGCCGGCGGCAAGAGCGGCGGCGGTGGCGTAGATCCTGCAGTCAAGGGCCTCGTTTCGGTCTCGGGTCTTCACCCACTCCTGGATCACGAAGCCCTTCTTGTTCTTGCGCGAAACCAGCTTCTCCGCGGTGAGCTGCTTGAAATACTCGTCCGGGTAGACATCCGGGAAGTGACAGCGGGCGGCCGCATCGTTGTCGGCCAGACTAGCCCCGAGACGCCCGTAAAGCTCTGACTTCAGCGCATCCACGCCCAGGGGCCACACCTTTGCGCCGCGGGCTATCTTCTTGCCGCCCGCATTGACCGTGACCGCCGTTGGCGAACCCAGAATGGCCGCGCTGCCGTCACGTCCCTTGATGGCCATAACGCGGGTGATTGGGTAGCGGGAAACCCACTTGTAGACCTCGCCCGTGGCGTAACCGGAATCAATCGCAAGGCGCCCGATCTTCAGCGTGCCGCCGCTTTCATGGTCGAAGGTTTCTTCTAGAAGCCCGTCCAGATCATTCCAAACATCGTCTTGCCAGGGGTCACCAGGCAAAACCCGGTAATCCACAGACCAGGTCTCCCCACCAGGACCATGGGCCACGACTTCAACCTCGATACGATCCCTTTGTACGTCAGCACCGGCCGTGAGATACAATCCGCCGGAAGGCACTTCTCCGGGCTTGTAGTCTTCAGCCAAGATCATGATTTTCTGCCAATCCGGGGCGTCGCCCTCGCCCTTCCAAACCTCCCCAAGCTTGGTGTTCACCCAGGTCTTCAGACGTTCCGGGTAGGGCTTGGCGTCCAGGAATTCCTTGGCTGCCTGCGCCCAGGAGAACCATGGACTGTAAAGGGCGCTCAGGTGAAACCCGGCGGTGGTCGGGCTGTCGCTCTCCGAGGTGGCGCGCCACTCGCCCTTGGCCAGCATGGCTGACTTATGCCGGTGCTCGATCAGGACACCGCAATCTTCACAGGCGTAAGCCGCTTCCTGCCACCTTCTTTCCGGCCACTTCACATTCGGCCATTCCAAGACCTGGTAGTGACCGCAGTGGGGGCAGGGGACGAAATAGCGCCTTTGGTCCGATTCCTCGTAGGCCGCGTCGATCCTGGAAACACCCGCAACCGTGGGCGTCGAGGGCATGAATATCTTGCGCCGGGAAAAGGTGACCGTGCGCTGCTCGGCCAATTCGATGGGGTCGCCTTCACCATCCGCATCCGGCGGATAGCCGTCGATCTCATCCAGAAACAAATACCGAACCGGCATGGACCGAAGCCCAACCGCGCTGTTCGCCCCGGTCATGATCAAGATCCCGCCAGGGAACTCCTTCATCAGGACCGTGTTGCCGCTATCCCTCCGCCGTGGGTCCTTGACCAGGCCCGACAGGGCGGGTGTCTCTTCGATCAACGGCGCGATACGCTGCTTCGAGTTCCGCTTGGCCATCTCCACGGTGGGCATGACCGAAAGCAACGGGCCGGGGACCTGATGGACGACATAGCCGATCCAGTTGTTGCCCGCCTCGGTCGCGCCGATCTGGGCGCCCTTCATGAAGACCACCTTCTCGATAGGGGAAGAAGGCGAAAGGCAGTCCATGATCTCTTTGAGATACGGCGTTCTCGAGGTCCGCCACCGGCCAGGCTCTGCGGCCGACTTGGACGAAAGAACCCTGCGGCGGTCGGCCCACTCGGAAACGGTCAGCAAGGGGTCTGCCCGGTAGTACCGGTAGAAGACCTCCTTACAGAACTCCATTTCCTTTGACATCAGCGGCTCTTTCTTCCAGGTGCCGCCGAACCGCGCGCTCCAACTCTGTCACAAGCAAATGCTCGTCTACGCCAAGCTTAGCAGCCATATCGGGGGCGGTTCGGGCGGGTAGGTTCATGAGGGCCTCGCGCTCGGAACGGGCCAGGGATGCAACGGACTTGTGCACGTCCTCGGCGTCCAGCAGCGTGCCCTGTTTAGTCTGAAGCGAAAGCTCAGCGGATTCGGCGTCGGCTTCCATCTTTCGGACTTTCGCCGCGGCTGTGCGGCTCGATGACGAAATGCCCAGGATGGCTTTGGCCGCATCCGCTAGATTGTACAGCGGGCCGTCTTTACCCTTGGCCGCGGGGGCCAGATTGATGATGCGCTTGGTGACCGTGTTCCTGTGAACGTTGAAAGCGCGCGAAAGCTTATACACGGACCAGTGGAACTCTGCGGGCGCTGCCACTCAGGAC
>JBPCUO010000031.1:0-12116 GCA_051011135.1 Bdellovibrionales bacterium | reverse complement strand
TTTTTAGCATCTTCTAAAAATTTTTTTAATCCAATGTCTGTTAAAGGATTTTTTATAAGTTGCTTTAAAACCTTGTAAGGAACTGTAAAAATAGGAACTCCTGCCCGCATAAGAGTTAAAACATGTTCTGGATGACGAATGGATGCTGCCAGAATTTGAGTTTTAAATCCATACTCTGATAAAATACGATGGCTCTCGATAGCAATGTCTGTTCCCTTATAACCAATATCATCTAATCGTCCTACAAAAACAGAAACAAAAGTAGCGCCTGCTTTTGCTGCTAAGGCAGCTTGATTAGCGCTAAAACAAAGAGTGACATTGGTAGGTATCTTTTTTGATTTTAATTCTTTAACAGCTTTTAAGCCTTCTAGTGTTAAAGGAATTTTTACAACAACGGAAGGATGTATCTTAAAAAGACGAACTCCTTCTTCAACCATCTCTTTTGCCGTTACGGATAAGACCTCTGCTGAAACAGGTTTGTCTTTTAAAAATTCACAAATTTCTTTAATAAGATCTTCGTGTGTTTTTTCAACTTTAGAAACTAAAGAAGGATTAGTTGTCACTCCATCAATCCAGCCTCGATCAAAAGCTTCTTTAATTTCATGAATATCAGCGGTATCAATAAAAATTTTCATTTCTAAATCTTTTTAAATTTTTTCTGGAAAAAAAGCAAGAAAAAGGAAGTTCTTATTTATAAAGATCAACAATAGAATAAAGACCACGGGATTTTTTCACTAAAAACTCTGAAGCTTTTAAAGCTCCTTTAGAAAAAACAGATCTATTAAGAGCTTTATGTTCTAATAAAATTTCCTCTTCAGAAGTTTTTAAAGAAATTCTATGGGTTCCAAACTCTAATCCCTGTCTATAGCTTTTAATTCTGACTTTTTTTTGAAGACTCAAAGGAAACTCTTTTTTTAATCTTAACGCTGTTCCACTCGGCCGGTCCTTCTTATATTTATGATGCTTATCTTCCAGAAGAATTGAAAAAGCGGCCTTGGTTGTTTGACGAAGATATTGCCCTAATTGAAAAACTCCCCAACTCATATTTTCAGAATAAAAAATAGGAATTTTTTTAGAAAAGGATTTCATTTGTTTTTTTTGTTTTAAGCTCAATCCTGTTGTCCCACTTACAAAAGGTTTTTTATTTTGAAAACACCATAAAAGAACCTGAGAAAATAATCGAGGAGAAGAAAAATCAATAACAAGATCTATCTCTTTAGCCTTCCATGCATCTGGAGAAGTTTTGGAATTGGCTAAAGCAACCACTTTTTTAGAAGAATCTTTTTTAATAAGAGCTTTTAAAGATCTTCCCATGCGTCCCTTATCTCCCGCCAAAGCAAGACGCATCCCCTTTTTTTTGCGGAAAAGATTTTTCATTGTTCCAACTCCAAAAACAGATCCTCTAATAAGCTCGATTTTTCCTTAGCTTGTTTTAAAGGAAGTCTTAACTCCGAAGAGGTGATAATTTTTTTTTGTTTTAAAAGTTGTTTTATCCCTATAGGGTTTGTAGTGGCATAAAGCTCTTTTAAAAAAGATTCATACTTCTCAAATTCTTTTAAAACCAATTCCTTTTCCGTTGTCGCTCTTTTAAACCAAGATAAAAATACTTTTCCTAAAACATGAGAAGCAACAGAGATCACTCCATCACCACCTAAAACCATGCTTTTGACAGCTGTAAAATCATCTCCGCTTAAAAATAAAAAATCTTTCGAGCAAGTCTCCCGAATTTTTATTAAAAAATCCACATCTCCTGAAGCTTCTTTAATTCCTATAATATTTGGAATTAAAGCAAGTTCTTTGATGGTAGCAAGCTCCAAAGAAGAGGAGGTTCGAGAAGGAACATTATAAAGAATAACAGGAAGGGGGGTTGCTTTTGC
Source organism: Bdellovibrionales bacterium (assembly GCA_051011135.1). GTDB lineage: Bacteria > Bdellovibrionota > Bdellovibrionia > Bdellovibrionales > UBA1609 > JACOND01. The sequence continues at coordinate 10,239 of JBPCUO010000031.1, read as the reverse complement.
AACTAAAGAGAAATGCTCTAAGAGACCTTCTTGAGAGGGTTTGTTATAATAAGGAGTTACCACTAACACAGCAGAAGCTCCTAAACCCTCAGCTTTTTTTGTTTTTTCTAAAGTCACTTCTGTACTAAAAGTTCCTGTTCCTAATAGGAGATTTAATTTAATGTTTTTTGTTTTTTGAAAATCTTGAAACCAAAGACAAAGCTGTCGGACTTCTTCTTCCTTTAAAGTAGGACTCTCTCCTGTTGTTCCGTTCAACACAAAACTTTTAATACCTTGTTTGGTTTGATCTTCTAAAAGATTAAAAAAAGATTTTTGATCCAGTTTTTGGGACAAAAAAGGTGTTACTAAAGCTGTCGTTATTCCAGAAAAGCTCATAAGATCTGCTTATCATTAAGTTCAAAAAAGGTTAAGGATTTCTACATCTTTTATTTATGAATCAAAACTTCTCTAGGTTTACTTCCCCTTGGAGGGCCAATAACTCCCTCTTCAGAAAGAACTTCTATCAATCGAGCCGCTCTTGGATAACCTATACGAAATTTTCTCTGTAATAAAGAAGCACTCACCGATTCACAATTTTCAACAATGTAATTAAAAATTTCCTCGTACATGGAATCCATTTCCATATCTCCATAAGAGCCCGAGCCTTGCAGGGAATTTTTAGTTGGAGAATCAAAAGATTCTATAGCGTATTCTGCTCCGCCTTGAGCTCGCCAATGTTCTACAACTTTAGCAACTTCTAATTCATTCACAAAAGGACCATGGTAACGAAGAGCTTTTGAGGTTCCGGGTTCTAAAAAAAGCATGTCCCCATGGGAAAGAAGGCGCTCTGCACCGACTTCATCTAAAATCACTCTCGAATCGGTTCCGCTTGCAACTTTAAAACTAATTCGACCAGGGATGTTTGTTTTAATCAGGCCAGTCACCACATCTTTTCTTGGGCTTTGCATTGCTAACACCAAATGTATTCCACTGGCTCTTGCTTTTTGAGCCAGTCGAACAACGGCTTGCTCAATTCCTTTTCTATATTGAGTATCTGCCATCAGATCTCCAAACTCTTCTATAATAATGCAAATAAAAGGAAGGGGTTCAAAGTAATAAGTTTGTTGAGGATGTTTGTCTGCATTGTAGTTTTGATGTTCCTTTTTTTCTTCCGACTTTAAGCTCTTGATATGTTCATTAAAAGACCTGATGTCGCGAGCCCCAAATTTAGAAAGAGATCGATATCGTTTTTCCATTTCTGCAATAGCCCAATTAAGTATTTTTATAGATTGAGAAGCAGAAGCAACAATAGGAGAAAGCAAATGAGGAACTTCATTAAAAGCAGCAAGATCTACTCGCTTTGGATCTATTAAAATCATTCGTAAAGTTTCTGGAGTGTGACGAAATAAAAGACTTGTAATAAAACTAATAACAAAAACAGATTTTCCAGACCCTGTTGTTCCCGCAATTAAAAGATGCGGAATTTTAGCTAGATCTCTAATGCAAATTAAATTATCTGATCTTCGGCCCAAAACTAAAGGCAAAGAAGCTCGTAAAAAATCTTTTTCTTTCAACATGTTTTTAAGATAAACATTCGCTCTATAAGGGCTTGATGCTTCTATACCAACGACATCTCGACCAGGAATAGGAGCTATAATACGAACCGATTCACTGCTTAAAGCGAGGCTTAAATCTGTTGCCATCTCTTTGATTCGGCTCAACTTAACATCTGCTTCTGGCTTAAACTCAAACATAATAACAGCGGGACCTGTTTTTATAGCAGTGACCCGACCTTCAATAGAAAACTGAGAGAATTTATCCATTAATTTTCGAGCGAGAAGCTCAACTTCCTCACGACTTACTTTTTGAGAAGTTGCAGGAGGGTCCATTAAAAAATCTAGGTTAGGACGATCTTTAAGTGTAAATTTTGCTTTAACACTTTTTTCCTCGCCATGAAGAGAAATTAAGGGCGCGGGTTTTGAAGAAGCAAGGGCCTCCTCTTGCGGCTTTGGCGGGCTTTTTAGAGCTACATTAGATTTGATTTCATGCCGGCCTCGAGCTGCTTTTTGAAAAGCAGCTTCTGGGATCGCTTTTTGTGGCTCTGGGTTTATAAAATCTTGGGTGATTGCCGCACTAGGTTTTGATTTTTTAAGCTGGTTTCTTTTTAAAATAAAAGATTCTATTTTTTTAAAAAGAAATCCCCAGTCCTTAGAGAAAAGATTTTTAGCTTGATGAGATGTAAAAGAAAAAGTTTTTTGAAATCCTATAAAAATTATTTTTAGGGATTTGAAAACAGCCTTTTGGAAGAAAAAGAGAAATTTAAAAAAGGGTTGTTGCCCATAAACTAAAAAACTCAAAGTTACTATAGACCATAAAATTAAGCTCATTCCTGTTTTGTGAAAAAAGGGCTGTAAAGCACGGAGAATCACAAGAGCAAAAGCTCCTCCTAAACTGACAGTATCTTTGTAAAAATGAGTCGTTGGAAAATAAAGATTCAATAAACAAGAAACTGAAATTAAAAAAAGTGTAAAAAGAATTAGGTTTTGAGAAAACTTATTCGTCCATCTGTTTTGAAAAAATTTAAAAGACAGAAAAAACCCTAAGGGAATAAAAAGCCAAGCGGTGAGGCCAAACCCTTGATAAAAAAGATCTGATAAAAAAGCTCCCACATAGCCACAGTAATTAGAAACTTTTATAGAAAGCCCAAAAGAATTAAAAGAAGGATCTTGAGGGGAGTGGCTAAAAAAACTAAGAGCTAAAAAAAGAGTTCCGCTTAAAGTCACTCCTCCTTTAAGGTAATTCCATTTTTCTTGCTGTCTACGAGCTTTATGCCATTTCATCCTTTTATTTTATCTAAAGAGCGAGGAAATAAAAAGTCTGGTTTTTTTTCTTTTGCGCTTTAACAAAACGAAATAGGGTTGGTCAAGAAGATAGGTCTGTTTTCAAGCTTTTCCACACTTTCTTTTATAAACAAAAGTCTTTGTTGGTTTCTTTAGTAAGTTTGTTGATTTCTTTAGCAAGAATTTGTAATCTTCATTAGAAACTCATGATGCCCCAATCAATATCTCCTTTAACGGATGCTCTTTTTATCGTTCCTATTAGAGATTTTCCTCTAGACCAGGTTGTTGGAAAAAAACTAGATTATTACCTGAAAAACCAGCTTCCGATTAAAGATATTTTTAGTCAATTTTACCTACCTGTTGAACAAGCCGTTATTGAATCTTGTTTAGACCTTTTTCGTGGCAATCAATCCCGTGTGGCTCAATGTTTAGAAATTAATAGAAATACTTTAAAAAAGAAAATTGATCTTCATAAAATTAATATCAAATCCTTACTTGAAAAAAATTTCATTTCTTCTTTTTTAAAACAAGATCTTTATGTCAACAATATCACTGGTTTAGATCTACTAGAAATTAGTCGTTTAAAAATTAGTCTCTTGAAACCTACTTTTTACGACTCAAATCCCTTAAAAACAATATGTCGCCCTGTTGAACAAAAAATTATTAAAATCTCACTCGCTTTTTTTAAAGATAATCATTTACGAACCGCTCTTTTCCTTAAAATAAGTAGGAATACACTAAAAAAACGATTGGACTTTAATAATCATCATTTAAGAGGTTAAAGCAGTATGAGAAAATCTCTTCCTTCAAACATAGAAGCGGAACAAACTCTTCTTGGAATTTTATTATTAGAAGGAGAAGAAGCTTGGGATCATGTTATCACCCATCTTCAAGAAGATGATTTTTTTCAACCAGCTCATAGAACTATTTTTTCTCAAATTAAAAATCTCTACCAAAAAGGTCAGGTTTCTGATCTCGTGACCGTCGGAAACTCTTTAAAGCAAGCCGCTTCTTTGGATCAAATTGGAGGAATTGCTTATTTAAGTGAGTTGGCGGAAAAGGTAACTTCTACTGCAAATATAAAAGCTTATACAGAAATTATTCGAGAAAAAGCTCTCTTAAGACAAATCATTCGTAAATCAGAAGAGTTTATTGATAAATCTTACCGCGAAGATTATTCAAAAATAGAACATTTTATGGATTTTTTAGAATCTGAAGTTTTTAAAATTGGAGAAGAAAGAAACCAACAAGAACTAATTCCTATGAATAACCTTATAGAAAGTGGTTTAAAAAAACTGGAAGACCTTTATAAAAAGAAAATTTCCGTAACAGGTTTATCGAGCTCTTTTCAAGCTTTAGATAGCCTGACTTCAGGGTTTCAGCCTTCTGAACTTTTAATTCTTGCTGCACGACCTTCTATGGGAAAAACATCTTTAGGTTTAAACTTTGCTCTTCATAATGCTCTTGCTGGAAAAACAGTTGCTTTTTTCTCTTTAGAAATGTCTCGAGAACAAGTTTTAATGAGGCTTCTATCCTCTTTAGCAAAAGTTAATTTATCTCAGTTAATGAATGGACAAGTTAGCGATCATCATTGGAGTGAAATCATTTCTGCTGCTGCCAGACTTAGTGAATCTAAATTATTTATCGATGATTCCTCACCTCTTTCTCCTTATGAAGTTAGAACAAAAGCGAGACGATTAAAATCTCAACAAGGTTTGGATCTTATTATTATTGATTATCTCCAATTTATGCATCTTCCTGATAAAAAGGAAAGTCGAGAAAGAGAAGTTTCGGAAATTTCTAAACTCTTAAAATCCCTTGCTAAAGAATTGCAAATACCAATTATAGCTGTTGCTCAGTTAAACCGAGGAGTGGAATTACGATCTACAAAACGACCTATTTTATCGGACTTAAGAGAATCAGGATCTATTGAACAAGATGCTGATGTTATTATGATGCTCTATAGGGAAGACTATTATACAGACGAAGATAATCCTTCTCATGTTGCGGAATTAATTATTAACAAACAAAGAAATGGCCCAACAGGAACTGTCAGTCTTAAATGGCTTCCTGAATATAGTACTTTTGAAGATTATATCGAAGCTTCCAACCAAAACATTCCGTTGCCAACAGATCCAAGACCTTACTGATCTTCTTTTTTAGAAGCAGCTTCTTCTTTTGATTCTGAGGGTTTATCTTCTGAATTTTCTGTATTTTCAGGAGCTTCTGTTTCAGAAGCTGCCGGTTGTTTTTGAAAGAAAGTTTTTGCAAAAAAACCGCGGGATTTTTTTTCTTCTTTTTCAGAAGTTTTTGCTTTTATAATAACTTTTAGTGAGGCTGTGTTTTCAGAATCTAAAGAGATAGGAATTTGAAATTCCCCAACTTGTTTTAAAGCTTCTGTTTTGATATCTCTCTTATCTACTGATAAGTGGTGTTTTTTTTCTAAAACATTTGAAATTTCAGGAGCAGTAACAGAACCAAAAAGATCCAGTTTATTACGGCTTTCTTTTTCAAACACAATTTCAACTGCAGATATTTTATCTAATAAAGATTTTCTCTCTTTAACAGCATGCTTTTTTTTAGCTTCAATTAAAGATTTTCTATGTTTCCATTCTTTGAGACGGTTTTTATTTAAAACCAAAGCAAGGTTATTAGGAAGAAGATAATTTCTTGCAAAACCATTTTTTACTCGAACCTGATCCCCTGCTTTTCCAAGATTTTTAACATCTTTTTGTAAGATCAGTTTCACTTATGGGATCCCATTTGTTTTTTCTGCATTCTCTCTTGTTTTTCTTTTTCTATTAAAGCTGTTTCTTCCAGGGTTTTTTTAAACTTTTCTATGTGATTTTCTGGTGTTTCTTTTTTTGGTAGCCTTTCATAATGAAAGTAAACCACTCTATTGTTAATAAGAAGCCGTCTCTTAAGTTCTTTAATCGCTTGACCGGTTGCCGAAAAAACCATGTGAAAATAAATCCCACGAGAAATTTTTTTAGATCCAACATTTGCAATAGGGCGCGATCCCCAAGTATCTACCTTATAAACTTTTCCTTCGTGTTCTTTAATGACTTCCGAGCTAGAAACATAGACTGCTTTTTGTTCTTTTTCTGTGGAATCAGGGTGAAGCACTAATACTTCCTCGTAAAATCTTAGGTCTTGATCTTTGTTCATAGAGTTGTAACTAACATAGAGAGAGAAAAAGCGGCAAGAAAAACCTAAAAAATCCTTATTTTTTCTGTCTTATTGTAGATTTTCTCCAAAGGAGGTTCATTTTTGCTATGTTTTCTAAGCTGATTTCTTTAGGGCAAGCTGCAAAGCAAGCTCCTGTATGAGAACAAGCTCCAAAACCTTCTTTATCCATTTGGGCTACCATGTTTAAAACTCGTTTTTTTGTTTCAACTTGTCCCTGAGGTAGTTTCGAGAATTGAGAAATTCTTGCACTTACAAACAAGTTGGCGGATGCGTTTTTACAACTCGCTACACAGGCTCCACAGCCAATACAAGTTGCTGAAGCAAAGGCTTCATCGGCATCTTCTTTAGGAATAAGCATTGTATTTGCTGAAGGTGCGCTTCCTGTATTAACAGAAACATAGCCTCCGCTTTTTTGAATACGATCAAAAGCAGAACGATCCACAATTAAATCTTTAATCACAGGAAAAGCTTTCGCTCGAAAAGGTTCCACAAATAAAGTGGCACCATCTTTAAATTGCCGCATATAAAGCTGACAAGTTGTCACTGCTTTTTGAGGACCATGAGCTTCTCCATTAATAACCAAGCTACAAGCTCCGCAAATCCCCTCTCGACAGTCATGCTCAAAAGCAATTGCCTCTTTTCTAGAAGTGACTAATTGTTCGTTGACGACATCTAACATTTCTAAAAAAGAAGTGTCAGGAGAGATGTCTTTAACAGAAATGGTTTCAAAGGAGCCTCGTTCTTCTCGTCTTTTTTGTCTCCATATTTTTAAAGTAAAATTCATTGTGGCCTTACTTGTAGTTTCTTTGGCTGGGTTCAAGATGCTTAAATTCTAATTTTTCTTTATGCTCTTTCCAAGAAGAATTTTTAGAACCCGTCCATTCCCATGCAGAAACATGCGAAAAGTCCTTATCATTTCTTCGAGCTTCGTGATCTTCCGTTTGAAACTCTTGTCTAAAATGACAACCACAAGATTCTTCTCTTCCTAAAGCATCTTTAGCCATTAAAGATGCCAGCTCTAAAAAGTCAGCAACTCTTCCTGCTTTTTCAAGCTCTTGATTTTTTCCATCTCCTGATCCTGGGACATGAGCTTCTTTCCAAAACTCTTCTTTTAAATCCATGATTTGTTTTTGAACTTTTACTAAAGCTTCTTTAGAGCGAATCATACCGACATGATCCCATAATAAACGACCCAGTTTTCGATGAATGTGATCGACTGTTTTGGATCCTTTAAGGCTTAGCAAGCTTTCTAGGTGTTGTTTTTGTTTATCTAAAGCCCCCTTAAAATCCTCTTCTTTAAATCCTCGATTAGCTCCAAGCTCTGCCAGATAATTACCTACACTATAAGGAATAATAAAATAACCATCTGCCAGGCCTTGCATTAAGGCAGAAGCTCCTAGGCGATTGGATCCGTGATCTGAAAAGTTAGCTTCTCCCAGAACAAACAAGCCTTTTAAGTTGCTTTGAAGTTCATAATCAACCCAAAGACCTCCCATCGTATAATGAACGGCTGGATAAATTCTCATAGGAGTTTTATAAGGATCTTCTCCTGTGATTCTTTCATACATGCTAAAGAGATTTCCGTACTTTTCAGAAATAATTTTTTGCCCCTTCGCTTTTAAAGCATCTTTAAAATCTAGATAAACTGCTTGGCCTGTTTTGCCCACGCCATAACCTTTATCCACTTGAAACTTAGCTTGTCGAGAAGCTAGATCTCTAGGAACAAGGTTTCCAAAAGAGGGATAAATTCTTTCTAAATAATAATCTCGTTCTTCTTCTGGGATATCTTTGGCTTTTCTACTGTCTTGTTTTTTACGAGGAGTCCAAACTCTTCCGTCATTTCTTAAAGATTCAGACATTAAAGTTAGCTTCGATTGATGCTCCCCACTTTGTGGAATGCAAGTCGGATGAATTTGAACAAAGCATGGGTTTGCAAAAAAAGCTCCTTGTTTATGACATCGCCAAATTGCTGTTGCATTAGAGTTCATTGCATTTGTTGATAAATAAAAAGCGTTTCCATATCCTCCCGTTGCCATTAAAACAACATCGGCTTGGTAACTTTTTATCTCGCCAGCGAGGAGGTCTCTAACTATAATTCCTTGAGCGCGCCCCTCGCTAACAACTAAGTCCAACATTTCGTGATAGGTATAAAGCTCCACTCGTCCTTGTTGAACCTGCCTCATAAGAGCACCATAAGCACCTAAAAGAAGTTGCTGACCTGTTTGTCCTCGGGTATAAAAAGTTCTAGAAACTTGAGCCCCTCCAAAAGATCGATTTGCTAACAGCCCACCATACTCTCTTGAAAAAGGAACTCCTTGAGCAACACACTGATCAATAATATTTCCAGAAAGTTGAGCGAGGCGATAAACGCTAGATTCTCTAGATCGAAAATCTCCGCCCTTGATAGTGTCATAAAACAACCTTTCAACAGAATCTCCATCGTTGGTATAATTTTTAGAACTATTAATTCCCCCTTGAGCAGCAATAGAATGAGCTCGTCTTGGGCTGTCATGAATCACAAAGTTTTTTACATTATAACCTAGCTCTCCCAAACTCGCGGCAGCAGAAGCTCCTGCCAAGCCTGCACCTACAACAATAATATTGTAATTTTTTCTATTGGCGGGATTAACAATTTTAAAAGAAAATTTTCGATTTTCCCATTTCTCTTTTAAAATTCCTTCTGGAGTTTTGCTATCTAATTGAACCACTTTATCACCTTAACCCAGTTTACAAAAACCAATGAATGTAACCCAGAGGCACTAAAAATCCAATCATTACACCTACCCCAAAAACCCAAGAAAATTTTTCCACCCATGGAGTATAGTTAGGGTGATTAAATCCTAAGGATTTAATGCTTGCAGGTAGCCCATGAATAACATGAATCGCCAAAACCAATAGTGAGACGCTATAGCCCCCTAAAAAAATCGGGCTTTGAAAAGACTCAACAACCAAACGATAAATGTCTCGCATAGGCTTCCCGTCTATAACCACCTCATAATAAGTTCCAAATTTAAAAGTTAAAAGATGTATCACTAAAAAAACTAGGATAACCCCGCCTTGAAGAATTAAAAGCCGGTTTGCTAAAGATGTTTTTTTGTGACCTGAAGCTTTTTTATAATAAGTTCGGCCTTTCGCCAGGTAGTTTTTTATCTGCACAAAAACAGATAGTAAAATATGGCTTACAAAAAAGAAAAGAAGACCCAGTTCTAATAACTCTATAATTTTTATTTCATGAAGTCTTTGAGCGTATAAGTTGTATTCCCTAGATCCAGAAAGAATAAAAAGATTTCCTAGCATATGGATAAGAATAAAAAAACAGAGACCTAAACCGGTCAAACCTAAAACAACTTTTTGACCTATTGTTTTTTGTAAAAAAAGAGCCGCCTTCATTATCCTTAAAAAGAACTATAACTAAAAAACCTGAAAATTTCATCATTGGCGCATTATTTATATCTTTTATTTTTTTCCTAGATTATAAAACAAAGAAATGAACTTGCTTGTGTTGATTAAACAAGTTCCTGATACGGGGCTGGGTCTTAGGGTTTCTCAAGAAAAACTGGAAGAAACGGGACTAAAATGGGTTCTTTCTCCTTATGATGAGTTTGCTTTGGAAGAAGCTTTAAAGCTGAAATCTTCTTTAAATGGCAAGGTCTTTGTGCTTAGCCTAGGTCCTGCTCGCGTTAAAGAATCGCTTTTAAATGCCCTAGCTCTTGGAGCTGATGAAGCTTATCACCTAAAATACGAGGCTGCTTTACAAGATCCTTTGGCTGTTGCTCAAGCTCTAAAAGAAACAATTCAAAATCTGGGAGATTTATCACTTATTTTTGCAGGAAAGATGGCGGCGGATCAAAATAATTTTGCTGTTCCTCAAATGTTGGCTCAGCTTTTGAATTGGTCTTTTGTAACAACTCTTACCTCGCTTGATTTTAAAGAGGGTGCTTTTCACGTTGTCAGAGAATGCGGCGGAGGCGTGGAAGGCGTTTTAAAAGCAAAACCGCCTTTAGTTCTTTCTGCAGATAAAGGATTAAATCAACCTCGCTATCCTTCTCTTCCCGGAATTATGCGAGCTAAGAAAAAGCCCTTCCACACTATAGACATAAAAGATGTAGAAGAAAAATTCAGACTTACAAAACTTGAGCTTCCACCCCAGAAAGCAGAGCCAAAAATTTTTACAGGAGATCCAAGTCAACAAGTTAAAGAGCTTCTTAATCACCTTAGAGACAAGGAAAAA
>JBPCUO010000030.1:0-3961 GCA_051011135.1 Bdellovibrionales bacterium | reverse complement strand
TCTCTATGTGTTTTAACTCCACAACTTTGGATATCAAATAAAGTTTTTGAAAGTTTATCTTTGTTATTTGCTATCTCTAAATGACTATAAAAAGAGTCATCTCTTTGATTGAGCCAATCTCCATGCTCATCCATTTGAATTTGTTTGAATTTTATATTTTCAATAGATTTATATCTTTTTAAAAGATTAAGTTTTTCCTTTTTTGATAAATAGTCAGGAACTTCTGAATAATAAATTTCTGCTTTATCTTTTTTACTATCTTTATTTTTAACTAAAAAGAAAATAGCTATAGGGGTTTTAGAATTTTGATCAAAAAGATTCCCAGCTTCTTTTTGTCTTATTTTGCCTTTTGTATTGCTATTTCCTCTTAAATTTAAAATATAAATCTTATCAAATTCTTTTTCTAATGAGATTCTAACACCATTTAATGAAGATCCATTTAAAAAAGAAGCATTGGTAATAAAAGAGATGACTCCTTTATCGCTTAACTTATCACTAGCTAATCTTATAGCTTTAAGATAAGTATCATAGTTGTAATTTGTATTTTGTACATTTTTTGAATTTGCAACATAAGTTTCATTAATTTTTTTATGAAGATTTTTATACTCTTCATTTTGATTGTTATCGTTAGCTGATTTTTGACTTGAATTGTAGGGTGGATTTCCTATAATCACTTTAAACTTGGTCTGCTTTTGTTTTTCAATTTTTTGATAAGTTGCTGGAAATAAATCTTGCTTCTTATTGCTATTATCTTCATATATTTGAAAAGTATCTGTTAAAGTTCCGCCCTCAAAAGAAGCGTCTGAACCTGTATAATTACAAAAAATTTCTTCAATATTAACTTGAGAAATATAATGAGCAAGAAGTAAAATTTCATTAGCAAAAATATCTTCTTTGTATTTATGAACTAGATTTTCTTTTTTAATTAAACCAGATTCAAGTAACTTTGTAACAAAAGTTCCTGATCCTGAAAAAGGCTCTAAAATTTTTAAACCCTTATCATTTAAACTTTCATTAAGATCTTTGTTCAAAATATGTTCTGTACTATGAATCATAAAATCTATAGCTTCGATAGGAGTATAAACAATCCCAAGCTTATCACTTTTTTTAGGAAAGGCTTTTTGAAAAAACTTAGAATAAAGTTCTTTAATAATCTCTTGTTTGTCTTTCATTTCCTTTATACCTTTTGCTCTATCTCCTATAGCCATATAAATTTGATTAAGAGATTTCATATCTTGATTGATTTGCTCTTCTAATCCTACCAAAACTTTCTCTAAGGCTTGAGAGATAGGGTTTTCTTTTATGGATTTAGATTTTGGAAATAAAGCTTTAAAAATAGGTTTTGTAATAATATGTTGAGATACCAGTTCAATAGCATCTTTTTCAGAAATAGATGGATTTAAGATTTTTTGTAAAGCCGTTGTAAACTCTTTAAATTGTTTTTGTCTTTTTTTGTCTTTTTTTATAAGATCATTAATCTTTTGAACATGAGAGCTTGCAACTTTAGTGACATCACTAGCCCAATCATCCCAGTACATTCTATCACCACATTTTGAAACCATTTTGGCATAAATACAATCTTCCCAATTCGTAAGATCAAAACTGATTTGTGTATCGCCTTTTAAATCTTCTGGATTGTTTTCAGAGGTGATTCCTATAACATTAATTTTTTTACTAGATTGACCAAATTCAATTTTTGCTACTTCATGTTTTAAACTATCATCATGAGATCTTAAGGCTTGAATAACCTGCCATATCACCTTGTATTTTTTATTATCGTTTAAAGCTTCGCTTGGCTTTTCATTTTGAGGAATCACAACAGGGATTATAATATATCCATATTTTTTGTTATCTGATTTTCTCATAACTCTTCCAACAGATTGAACAACATCCACTTCTGAGTTTTTAGGATTTAAAAAGATTACAGAATCAAGAGACGGAACATCTACACCCTCTGACAAACATTTTGCATTAAATAAAATTCTACATTCACCCTCTTTAAATTCTTCTTTTAACCAACTAATTTTAGAACCTCTTTTTCCAGCATTCATGCCTCCATCAATATGATCTGTTTCACATACTAAATCATCTTTGTCTTTTGTGACTTCTTTAAAGTTTTCACTTAATTTTTTGGATTCTTTAATAGTTCCACAAAAAGCGACAGATCTTTTCATTTTTATGTTTTTAGAAGCATTACTTTTGTCACTTATAGTTTTCATTTGAAGACCTTGAAAGCAACCAAGGATTTTAGCTTCATCAGAGACTTCAAGTTCTCTATCTTCATTACTTAAGCTTCCTTGCATATTGGAATTAACTATAGATTCAGGAATGGCTAATACCATTACTTTATAATCGGAGAGATTTCCATCCTTAACAGCTTGTGAAAACCCATATTTAAATAATTCTCTTCCATAAATTCTTTCATCATCCATGGAGTAGTAATCACCACCCCTTGATTCGATTTTATCTTTATCTCTTACTTTATAGATTCTAGGTGTGGCCGTCATATAAAGAGTTTTATTACAAGAAATTTTGTTATGTATTTTTGTAAAATGAGTTTGTTCATTTTTTAAATGAAAGCCTGTTGTTCTATGAGCTTCATCACAAATAGCAAGATTAAATTTAGGAATGACTTTTTTCTTTTGAGCTTCAATAATAACATCAATAGATTGATAAGTAGAAAATACAATATTAATGCTTTTTTTCAAATTAGTTTTATTAAAGTATTCTTTTAACTCTTTTAAGTTAGTCGTTGCTGAATATGGAAAATCATTAATAGAGATATCCTCTTCACCTTTACCAACTTTTTTATCTGAACAAACAGCAAAGTGATTTAATTCTTTACTAGATTGTTGAATCCACTCTCTAATAGTTTGAGACATCAAAGCAATAGAAGGAACTAAAAATAAAACAAAGTCCCCTTCTTTGTTTAACTTTTCCATTAGTTTTAAAGAAGTAAAGGTCTTACCTGTTCCACAAGCCATAATAAGCTTTCCTCTATCTTCTGTTTTAAAAGCTTTAACTACGCTTTCAATAGCATCTTTTTGATAATTCTTAGGTGTTTTTTGTGCTTTCAAAGAAAGAGTTTGTTTAAGTTCTAAATCTTCCCAATCTATTTTAGAGTTTTCTAAATCGTATAAAGAAATAATAGAGTGAGGGATTTTTTGATTGTTGAAATGATCTTCAGCATGTTTAGATAAATTATCTGTTGTGGTTATAAGAATCATTTTAGAAAAACATTTTTGTTTTCCATTAACTTTAAAAGTTGTGTTTGCTTTAGAAATAAAAGTACTGATATCTTTTAAGAAATTATCTTCTTTAAAGAATTTACATTGAATAGCAACATATTCTTTTGTTTGGCTATCAACACCTACAAGATCTATTCCTGTATCGATTTCATTATTGTTGTATTTCCATTCACTCCATAAACAAACTTCGTCAAATTTACCTGCAATACTAGGGTCAATTTGTAAAGCTTCTTTCATAAGTTTTTCAAATTTTGATCCATCTTCTGTAGAGCTTTTAGAAGAGTCTTTTATCTCTTTAAGAACAGGTTTGAGAGAGTATGTGTAGGATTGTTTTTTAGCGCCCATAGAGGCCTGATCGGAATCGCAGAAAACAACTTTAAATTTCTCATTAAAACTAGACTTAAGAATCTTAAAGTTTAATTGAAGTCTTTCGTTTTTTCAAACTTCAATCCATCTCTGAAATGAGATTATAAAGTTTATGATTAATATAGATGACACTTCTTCCTCTTTTTTCAGATTTTAAAATACCTTTACCGACTAAGAGATCTAAATGTTTTTTAGCAGTCTTAGGAGTTCCTAAATTTTGATTAGTAAAATGTTCAATACGACAGTAAGGGTTTATAAAAATTAATTCTATCAGTTGTTTTTTATCAGATATTTTTTCAGTTTTTATTTTTTCAAAAGATTCATTAAATAAATCTCTTATTTTTTCA
>JBPCUO010000029.1:0-12384 GCA_051011135.1 Bdellovibrionales bacterium | reverse complement strand
ATAAAAAAGTTTTTTTGCGAGTGGATTTTAATGTTCCTATTAAAAAAGGAAAAATTTTAGATACTTATCGTATTGATAAAACAATTCCTACTCTTCAATATCTTTTAGATCAAGGCGCTAAAGTTGTTTTAGCCTCTCACTTAGGTCGCCCTGATGGAAAAGTAGATCCAGAATTAAGCTTGCAACCTGTCGCTCAGTATCTGACAGAAACTTACAATTTAGAAGTTTTATTTTTAGAAGAGCCCGATAGCGATATGCCTCATCATTTGTTTTTGGGACTTAAAAAAAACCAAGTCATTTTATTAAACAATTTGCGTTTTCATCAGGGCGAACAAGGGCAAGATAAAAACTTAGCTCATCAATGGGCTTCGTATATAGATATTTATGTCAATGAAGGGTTTAGTATTTCTCATAGAAAAGACACCAGCGTTTATCTTCTTCCTCAAATTATAGAAGATCGTTGTATTGGATTTCAGTTCAGAAAAGAAATAGAAGTTCTGGATCAAATTCGATTTAAAAAATCTCAAAGACCATTTTTTGTTTGTTTAGGAGGATCGAAGGTTAGAGATAAAATTTTAATTTTAGAACATCTTATTGATCAAACCGATGAGTTTTTTATTGGTGGAATGATTGCTTTTACTTTTTTAAAAGTAAAAGGACACTTGGTGGGAGATTCTTTTGTGAGCCAAGAGCATCTTTTAAAAGTTGAAGAATTTATAAATCGATTAGAACAAAGAAATAAAAAATTATGGCTTCCTATAGATCATAAGGTGATTCAAAAAGGAAGAATTAAAGACACAAAAGACATAGATATTCCTAATGGTTGCAAAGGATTCGATATAGGTACGAAAACTCAAAAACTTTTTAAAGAACAATTACAAAGAGCCTCTTCTATTTTTTGGAATGGGCCTATGGGACTTTTTGAAAAAGAAGAATTTAGTCAAGGAACTCATCAAGTGGCGGAAGCTCTTGCGGAAAACGAAAAAGCCTATTGCGTGATAGGCGGAGGGCACTCTGCTTTAGCGGCTCGAAAATACGAAGATCAAATTGACCATATATCAACCGGTGGTGGAGCGAGCCTTTGTTATTTAAAAGGAACTCCTCTTCCAGGACTTGAAAGTATTTTGGTGAATACAACATGATTTATATCGCCAATTGGAAAATGAATATGGGCTTCAAAGAGGCTCAAAATTTTTTAATGGAATTTAAAAATAAAATTCCGAATCAAAATTCTTTTGTTTTTTTACCTCCCGCTTTGTTATCAGGACTTTTTCAAAAAGAAAATCTACACTGGGGAGCTCAAAATGTTTTTTTAAAATCTAAAGGAGCTTTTACAGGAGAAAACTCCGCCTCTGTCCTCAAAGAAATGGGAGCTCAGTTTTGTTTAGTAGGTCATAGCGAAAGGCGTTACAGTTTTGGAGAAACAGATACGGAAATACAAAGAAAATTTGATTTGATTCATCAACACCAGCTCATTCCTATTTTATGTATAGGAGAGTTAACTCCTAAAAAAACAGAAAGAGATTCCACTTTAAAAAAGCAACTATCGTGGTTAAAAACTTATGAAAAATATCAAAATTTATCTAGTGATTCCGGGAGACCAGAAGCTTTTAAAAAGATTCCTTTTATTGTCGCTTACGAACCTGTTTGGGCTATTGGAACAGGGGAAACTCCTGATCCTTTTGAAGTCAATGAAACTCATCATAAGATCAAAGAGTATTTACAAATTCAAAATGTGCCTGTTTTTTATGGAGGAAGTGTGAATTCTGAAAACGCTCAAGCCTTTTCTCAGCAAAAACATGTTGATGGTTTTTTACTAGGAGGAGCATCTTTAAAATTGGAAGAATTAAACAAAGTTTACGAAAGAAGTTCATCTTGAATAAAATTAATATTTCACTTTTAGATATCCAAAAAGCTCAAAAGAAAATCTTGCCTTTTGTTAAAAAAACAACTTTAAAAAAATCCCCCTTTTTGAGCCAACAATTAGGCATGCCTCTTTTTTTAAAATGGGAAACAGAACAAAAAATAAAAAGTTTTAAATTAAGAGGAGCTTTAAATAAAATTTTATCTTTGAGTGATCAAGAAAAAAAACGAGGCTTGATTGCTTCTTCAGCAGGAAATCATGCTCAAGGGGTTTCCTTAGCCGCTCATTATGCCCAAACCAAGGCTCGAGTTGTTATGATGGAAACAGCTTCTAAAGTTAAAGTGGAAGCGGCTAAAAAACTAGGAGCTGAAGTCATTTTAAAAGGCAGAACTTATGACGAATGTTATGAACATGCTCTTTCTATCCAAGGAGATTCTGTTTTTATACATCCTTTTTTTGATTCTTTAATTGTTGCAGGTCAGGCAACTGTGGGGCTTGAGATTTTAGAACAAAACCCCAGCATCAGTTCTTGTGTTTTTGCGATTGGAGGAGGAGGTTTGATTTCTGGAAGTGCTTTTGCTATCAAACAAATAAAACCCAGCTGCAAGGTTTATGGAGTGGTTTGGCAAGGAACTCCCAGTTTTTGCAAGGATTATCATCAAAAAAAAGACGCATGTCTTTGTGGAGTTTCAAACAACACGGATCAAAATTTTAAAATTGGATTAACAGATGGAATTGCAGTTAAAAAACAAGAACCTAAGATGCTTGAATTTTCCAGAGATTATATTGATGATGTCGGGTGCGTAACAGATGAAGACATTGAACAAACCATGGTGAATCTTTGGAAGCATGAAAAACAAAAAGTGGAAGGCTCTGGAGCGGCTGCTTTAGCAGGAATTTTTAAATATAAAAAGAAATGGGATTTAGGGAACCAAGCTTGTGTTATTATCTCTGGTGGCAATGTCGATGATTTGATTTTATCAGATTTGATGAAAAAATACGGGAAGGATCATTAAATGTTAAAAATTATTACAATTGATGGCCTAGCCTCTTCTGGTAAAAGTACTTTGAGTCGTCTACTTGCTGAAAAAATAAATTGGAAATGGTTGTCATCAGGAGTTTTGTACAGAGGCCTTTCTTATATTGCCAATCAAGAGAATTTAAAAGAAGAAAAAGATCTGGTAAAATTGGTTCAATCTTCTTGTTGGCGAGTAGAATTAACGAGGCAAAAAAGTTTATTTTTTTATAACAACACAGACATTACAGCGCAAATTTATCTCCAACAAATCGATGATTTATCCAGCGCTTTAAGTCTTTGCATCCCCTTAAGACAAGAATTAATACCTATTCAAAGAGATTTTTACTCCTCTGAAGAGGGGCTGATTATAGAGGGACGAGATTCAGGGACAGTGATTTTTCCAAAAGCTCCTTTAAAAATCTTTTTAAAGGCTTCGGCAAAAATGAGAGCTCAAAGGAGGGCTAAAGATCGAAAAGAAAAGGAAGAAGAGATACTGCTTGCTCAAACACAAAGAGATCAAAGAGATCAAAATAGACCCTTTGCCCCTGTTAAAATTGCAAAAAATAGTTTGATTTTAGATTCCGAAAAAGACCCTCTTGAAGATATGGTTCATAAGGTCTATCAAGAGTATAAAAAAATTTTTTTGTAAAAAAAAGCATCGAAATTCCATTTAAAACTTGCACTTATTTCCTTTAATAGTTAGATTTTTAACTTCAATTTGACTTTTTACTAAAAGAAGACTAATTACTTTGAGGAACTCATAGGGGAAGAAGAAAGAATTAAATGTTAGATACAGAAGAAAAGAAAAAGAATAAAAAGTTAGAAGTTTTAGCGGCTTTAGATGCAGGAGATAAAGATATTCCTGCCAACCCCGGTCAGTTAGAAGAAGCTTCTAAAGGAACAACAGAATTTGATCAGCTTTTTAATAGCACCATTGTTAATAAAGAATTTAAAGTCGGTGATATTGTAAAAGGTAAAATCACAGAAATCAGAAATGATTGTGTTATTGTTGATATTGATTATAAAAGTGAGAGCATTATTCCTAAATCGGAATTTCGAGCTTTAGAAGGGCAAGAAAAAATCGAAGTCGGTCAAGAAATTGAAGTTTGTATTGACCAACTTGAAAACGAAAATGGAATTATTGTTTTATCTAAAGATAAAGCAGATATTAAAAAAGCGTGGCAAGATATTATTAAAGCCACAGAAAATAATGAAACGGTTAAAGGATTAGTCATCGCCCAAGTTAAGGGTGGATTAAGTGTGGATATTGGTGTTCGTGCTTTTTTACCAGGAAGCCAATTAAATGTTCGCCCTGTTAGAAATATGAAATCTTATATTGGCCAAACTCTTGATTTTAAAGTTATAAAAGTGAATCAAAAAAGAGGAAATATTGTTCTTTCTAGAAAAGTCATTTTAGAAAAAGAAAGAGCGAATCTTCCTGAATCAGCAGAGTTAAAAGAAGGATCTATTGTAAAAGGAATTGTAAAAAACATTACCAATTACGGAGCTTTTGTTGATCTTGGAGAGATAGACGGTCTTTTACATATTACAGACATGAGTTGGTCTCGCATAGAACATCCATCAGATGTTTTAAAAAATGGACAAGAGGTTGATTTAAAAATTTTAAAAATTGATTCTGAAAAAAACCGTATCAGTTTAGGTTTAAAACAACTTAATGAATCTCAGTGGGAAGATGCTATTAGCAAATATGAAGTAGGAACTGTTTTAAAAGGTAAGATCTCTAATATTGTGGATTACGGAGCTTTTGTAACTCTTGAAGATGGTTTAGAAGGCCTAGTTCATATCAACGAAATTTCTTGGACTAAAAAGATTAAAAATGCTTCTCAAGCTTTAAAACCAGGAGAAGAGATTCAGGTTAAAATTATAGACATTCAAAAAGACAGTCACAAATTAAGTTTAAGTATTAAACAAACCATGGAAAATCCTTGGCATAAAATTTCAGAAAAATACTCCGCTAATCAAGAAATGGAAGTTCCTATTGTGTCTATAAGTGTTTTTGGTCTTTTTGTAAAAGTCGATGAAGATATTGATGGTTTAGTTCATGTCTCTGATTTGTCTTGGACAGAAATTGTAGATCCTTTTCAAAAATATAAAGTAGGAGATAAAGTTAAAGTTAAAATTTTAGATATCAATCCTGCTGAAGAAAAATTCAGTTTAGGAATTAAACAATTACAAGATAATCCTTGGAGCGTTGTTGAAGAAAAATATCCTGTGGGATCTCGTCATTTAGTGGAAGTGACTCGCGTTGTTGAATTTGGAGTTTTTGTAAAACTTCAAAAAGATATAGAAGGTCTGATACATATCAGTGAATTGAGTAAAAAAAGAATTGATAAACCTCAAGATGTTGTCAGCGTTGGAGATGAGGTGACCGCTGAGATATTAAACATTGATCAAGATTCTAAAAAAATTGGTTTAAGTATTCGTATTGTTGAATCAGAAGGAGATTCAAAAGAGGCTGTCAAAAGAACGACTCATAAAAAACAAAATACTAATAATAAAAACAATAGTGGTTTTATGGGGAATATGTTCGCTAAAGCTTTAAAGAAATCTATGGACCCTAATGAAGAATCTTCTAAAGAACAAAAAGACTAAAAAGTCTTACTATAATTATTCTTGGAATAATTATTAAAAGGTAAAAGATGAAAAAGTATTTGTTGCAGATTTTTCTTTTGATCTCAATTGGTTTTACCTTGGTTTCTTGTATTAATCTTTATGAACCCAAAAAAAAATTAAAATCTAATTCTGTTTTACTTTTAGAGTTAAAAGGTTTGATTACCAGTGAAACTTCTGAAAAGTTTATGGAAAATGTCAGAGAGTATGTTGGAAAAGAAGAGATCAAAGGAGTTTTAGTTCGCGTGAACTCTCCCGGTGGAACTGTAGCGGCTAGTCAAGAAATCAACGCCACGGTTAACGAGATTAAAAATTATTATAAAAAACCTGTCATTGTGAGTGGAGGAGATATTGTCGCCAGTGGAGGTGTTTACTCTATTATGCCTGCAGATAAAATTTTATTGAGTCCAGGAACTTTATTTGGATCTGTTGGAGTGCTGATGCAATTTCAAAATCTTGGCGAATTAGCTCGTTGGGCTAAGGTGGAAGTGTATGCTTTAAAAGCAGGAGAGTTTAAAGATAGTGGAAATCCTTTTAGGGAAATGACTTTAAGAGAAAGAGAACTTTTCGAAAACACTTTAGATACAGTTTTAGATCAATTCAAAGAAGCGATTCAAAAAGGCCGTAACTTAGATCAAAAAATGGTAGATCGTATTGCTGACGGTCGTATTATGACGGGAGAAGAAGCTTTACAACTGGGTTTGGTGGATCAAATTGGATCTTTTAATGAAGCGATAAAAGTTGCTGGAAAATTATCTGGTTTAGGATCGGATCCTAATATTTTTTCTCCTGTAACAGAGCACCCTTTATCCAAGTACTTTGGCGATGGAGCCTCTTCTGTGAAAAATTCTATTTTAGAAAAAGTCATTTCTAAGTTTTCCGCTTTAAGTGATATTTCTGGTCAACCTCTTTATATTTTACCTTCTTATCTTTTTCCTCAATAATTTTTAAAATATGAGATATTACACGACAACTTCTTTTAGTAATTATGAAATGACTCCTTATGTAAAACGATTAATTACTTTAAATGTTGGTATTTGGTTTTTTTTAATTGTTATTTTTCAAAAACATTTCTTAGAGACTCCTCTTGTTTTTAATTACTTAGGTCTGAATTTAAATTTGATTTTATCCGATTATTATATTTGGCAGTTTTTAAGTTATAGTTTTCTTCATTCCAATGGAATTTTTCATATTTTTTTTAATATGTTTATTTTATGGATGTTTGGCTCTGAATTGGAAAAACTTTGGGGATCTCGGTTTTTCCTCACTTACTATTTATCTTGCGCTTTAGGCGCTGCTTTTATCTATTTACTTTGTACCTGCATCTATGTGTTTGGTTTTGCCGGAGATCCTGCTGTTTTAAGCAAGCCGGTTATTGGTGCTTCTGGGGCTATTTTTGGTCTTTTATATGCTTATGGGTTTATTTATAGCGAAAGAATCATTTATTTAATGGGGCTTTTTCCTATTAAGGCGAGGCATTTTGTTCTATTAATTGCAGCCATAGAGCTGGTCAGTCTTTTAAATAGTGGTTTTGGAAGTCCTATTGCTAATCTGGCTCATTTAGGTGGGATTATTTCAGGTTTTATATTTTTAAAGTTTTGGAAAGTGATACAAGCTTTTAGCATTCGTAGATGGAAAAAACTAAAAGGTTCTGTTCATTTGAAAATTTTAAAAAATAATGATAGAAATGATACGGATTTTCATTAAAGGCGGTTTTTTATGTCAGATTTGTCAGATAGTTTAAAAAAGTTAAAGTTCGATATTCGTATGACGAAATGGAATATGAGACAAAAACTTTTAACAAAAGAAGAGCATCAAGAGCATCTTAAATCTTTAGAAGATGTTTCTCATTTACAAAATACAGAAGAAATTTCTTTTGAAGAAGACGAGTAGGCCTTACCTTCTCTTTTGCTGGGCCATCTTCGATTTTTTACGACGCTTTCTAATAAATAAATAAGATCCTGCACCAAGGATCATCAAGGTTAAAGCACCAAATGTTGTGCTATCGAGGCCAAGAATTTTAGAAGAGCTTCCGCCCATATCTCCATCCATATCATCACCATTTAAAATATTTTCCATATAAGAACTGACAGAACCTAGGTTTTCTCCTGTTCCTAATTCTTTGATTTCTGAAATACCTTTTTTAACATTAAGCACTCTCAAACTGTTGATAGATTTTACAAAATCATTGGCATATTTAGCGTAATGACTTTGATGAGCGCTATAGGTGATTAGAATTGCCAGTTTTTGTGGTTGGTTGCTGCAACAATTAGTGACAACATATCTTGTATAATAGGAAGGAATTTCACTTTCTTGATGAAATCCATCCACCCAAATTTGATTGTTAATCATGATCTTTTTAGCGTGAACGACTTTAGATTGAAAGGGTTGTTGAGATTTTGTCATTCCTTCTCTAGGTTGGCTTAAAAAATTAAGATAAGTATCAAAATTATCCAAGCTTCCAGAAATTTTTGCTGTCAAAATGATCATTGCTTCTTTTTCTTTTTCGCTAAGAGTACTGTGACAAACCCAATCCGTTCCAAAAGATTTACACTGCCAGTTTTCTGGAATTTCAAAGCTAACATAAGAGGTATTGAAAATTTTTCCTTCAGAAGCAAAGCTTAAGCTGAGAAACAAAACAGGAAGAAATATTTTTTTAAATAGATTTAAATTCACTCTTAAAATTATAGAGTTAGATAAGTGTAAAATAAAGAATTTTATTTGAAAAATTGCTATTTTTATTGTTTTTGTATATAAATTGATGGTTTAAGACTAAGGAAGGGTATGGATAGCCAAAATTTGCAAACTTTTTGCACTGTAGTTTCAGAAGGAAGCATGACAGCAGCAGCCTCTAAACTTTCCATCACTCAGCCTGCGGTTAGTCAACAAATCCGACAATTAGAAAAACACTTTGGAACCAAGCTTCTTGTTAGAAATTCTCGTAAAGTTCGACCGACGATACAAGGCCAAATTTTATACGAAAATTCCAATAAAGTTTTAAACATCATTCAACAAACCAAGCATTCGATACAATCTATTTCTTTAGATCTTCCAGAAGAAAAATTAGTTGTATCAACTTTAAACTCTTTAGGGTTGTATTTATTTTCTCCTATCATCAATCATTTTTTAAAACCTAATAAATCTTTACAGCTCGAACTTCTTTACAGCCAAGGAGAAGATATTATTAAAAAAATGCAAAAAAATGAAATTGATGTTGTTGTGATTCCTGATTTAAAAAAAGAGTACGGAAAAGATTTTTCTCAATATAAAAAAATACATCTCTTTAAAGATGTTATGCATTTTGTAGGTTCAGGGCGAGATATGTCTCTTCCCAAATCCTTAAAAATAAAAGATCTTAAAAATTTTAGATTGGTTCAGATGAATGATTATACATCTGCTTTTAACAATTTATTACTCCAAAAATTAAAAGAAAATCGACTTGCTTTAGAGCCTAGTTTTGAATGTAATAATGTAGGAACTGTTAAGCGAGTGATTGAATCTTCTTTGGGTTGTGGTTTTTTACCAGCTCATAGTGTGCAAAAACAATTAAGATTAGGTCGCCTTGTGAGCATCCCTATTGATGATTTTAATTACTCTGTTGATATTAATCTTTATTACAGAGGTGATAATACTAATGAGAGATTGATTAAGATATTAACATCTTTGATTCAACAACAATCTCGAAATGCTTTTTAAATAATTTTTATTGGTAATTTCATTCGCATAGAAACAATACGAATAATTTCTGCTGCAGTTTCTTCCAAAGCTCTATCTGTGACATTAATCACAGGCCATCTATGTTTTTGGAATAAACTTTGTATCTCTGTAACTTCTCGATACACTTTATCCTTATCTGCGTAACTTCCCCCGGGGTCATAACCAAATTTTTCAAGACGATTTTTGCGAATTTTGAATAAATAATTAGGATCAATAGTTAAGGCGATCACTTTTTTTTGATCCACTTCAAATAAATTTTTGGGAGGATCTATATTATAAACTAAAGGGATGTTAGCAACTTTCCATCCTTTATTACTGAGGTATAAAGAAAGGGGAGTTTTGCTTGTTCGGCTGACACCCACTAAAATAATATCTGCATCTTCTAATTCATTGGTTAATTGACCATCATCATGTTTTAAAAAGAAATCCATCGCTTCAATTCTTTTAAAGTAATCTTCATTAACAAGCCTTAAAATACCAGCTTGTTTTTTCTTACTAGTTAAAGTCTTATCTAGAATATCTATAAGCTCTTCAAGGAGATCGACACCTCTGATTTTATATTTTTTACAAAGATCCTTCAGGCATTTTCGACTCTCTGGCATAATAAGCGTGTAAACCACTAAATGGATTTGATCCTCTTTTTTTTGAGATATTTTTTGGAGGATACTTTCTATTTGTTCTTTTGTTTTAATGCTTCTGTGTTTTGAAATTTTAACATAATCTTCGTATTCATATTGTATCAATACAGATTTTAAAACGGCTAAAGCGGTTTCTCCTGTTCCATCAGAGAGAAGTTGAATATTTAAAAAAGGTTTAGAATTTTTAGAACTCATAAACTTAGAACTCATGAGGATTTAAGTAACTGATAGAATCGGTCCAATCTTGTTTAGGCCAGTTGTTTTTGAGATCTTCTAAAGTTTCATGGTCTTTTAAAAAGATTCTTAAAGTGGGTTTTTTAAAATTAACCCAATGTTTATGAACTTCTTGAATCCAAAGTTTTTTTTGAGGAGGAATGCAAAGAACGGCTTTATTAGGAAAAAAGGAATCTGTTGAAACAATCAAAGATTGTTTTACAGTTGTTGTAGGCTTGATTTTTTGTATGAGAAATTTGGTCTGCCAATTTATTTTTTTAAACCAAAAATCCTTTGGATCTAAACAGATGGCCCAAAAATCAGAACCACCAAAAAAAGCATGATAAAAACTACAGGCTTTAAACATTATGTTTAAATTAAATTTTTTTTGAAGCCTTGTCTATACAAGACTCCAAAAAATCTGGATTTTAATCGCTTAAACTTATTTAAACTTATAGGAAAGACCTATAGTGGCGAAAACAGCCGCGTACTTATTATCTTCTTTCACAAGTTTTTCTCTACCCCACCAGTCTTTTACTTTCAGCGAGTCGACCACTTCAATTGTTTTTAAACTCAACTCCCCAGCGATTGATAGATTTTTATAAACATCTAAAAAACGAGCTCCTGCAAAAATTTCAGAATTTATAGATCTATAATCATTATTAATGATTTGTTCTACATATGAAGTAGTCCCAAATCCTACACCAAAATAAAAAGGCATTCCTTTGTTATCAAAACCAGGAAAACTATAACGACCACTGATCTCAATTCCGTTTGTTCTCTCTTTATGTTCTAAAGAATGAAGCCCTATTCGCATTTCGAAATCACCAGCAGGTATCCCTATAATTCTTTGATTAATTCCCACGATAAAAGAAGATAAAGGATTAAAACCTTTTTTTGATTTATGAGCTGTATAAATTGAAGATCCAGCATAGACATATTGATAACGAGCAGATTTTGCAAAAAACTCGTAGACACCTCGGCTTATAGTTTTAGGTTCTCCATAAGTTTGTATGGAAAACAACAACAGTAAAATAGATAATAATTTCATAATCTCTCCTTGGTTTATTCTGATACATTAATATCATGGGGGGGGGTAAAGCAAAGGTTTTTTTACAAATTTTATTTTGAAATAAAAAAAAGGCAGTCTAAATCTGTCTTTTAAATTTTAGCTTGTGCTTTGATCGTCTTTTGTATCTTGATCGGTTTCTACACCTTGATCGTCTTTCGTATCTTGATCGGTTTCTGTATCCTGATCGTCTTTTGTATCTTGATTGTCCAAGGTATTATTTTCTAAAATTTTATTGAGTATTCCATTAATAAAAGAGGAAGATTTTTCAGATCCAAAAATCTTTGAAAGTTCTAAAGCTTCGTTGATAGAAACTTTATTAGGAATTTCTGGATAATAAAGCATCTCTAAAGTAGCAATTCTCATAATATTTAAATCGATTAAAGCCATTCGCTCTAAAGCCCAATTCTGGCTATATTGTTTTATCTTTTCATCTATAACTTCTTTTTTTTGAGAAAGATCTTTTAAAATTTGCACACAGTATTTTTTTTCATTTTCAGAGACCAACCCGACTTGTTCAAAAAAACTTTGAATGACAATATCAATTTGTTTTTCAGAAGGTATTTTATGAAACTCATTTTGATATAAGATTTTTAATGCCAGTTTTCTAGATTTTGTTCTTTGAATAGCCATATCCTTGTTTAAGGAAAATTAAGCTTTTATACAAGTCTTTAAGTATTTATTTTAGAAACTAAAAACAAGCCCTAAGACAGCAAAGGCTTCTAAATACCTTTGAACATCCTTGCTTTTATCAACAGTTCTTGTCAGTTTTAATCTCACTTCTCCCATAAACCCTACATTGTAATAAATATCTACGAGACGAACTCCTGCAAAAGTTTGAGTATTAAGAGTTCCTTTTTGGGTGGCATTTTTTAAAATTCGTCTTGGAAACATGCTAAACCCTGTTCCTACACCAAAATAAAAAGGGAAACCGCTTCGAACATCAGGGATGGTAAATCGATAATTGATTTCAACTCCATTTCCTCTTTGAGCCGCTAATTTTATAGATTGAATGGCGATTTGGGCTTCAAAGTCTCCAACTCCTAGTATTTCCTTCATTCTTTGATGAAATCCAATACTAAAAGAAGAGATAGGAAATAAAATTTTATTTCTATTTTCTCTGTAAAACGAGCTTTCTATATATAAAATAAAGTTTCGAGCCGATCCTTTATGAGAAAAGGAATTGTTTCGTCTCTTTGAAAAATAATTTTTTACAGCGTAACTATATCCTAGG
>JBPCUO010000028.1:0-11308 GCA_051011135.1 Bdellovibrionales bacterium | reverse complement strand
ACTTCTTTAAAGTTTTCACTTAATTTTTTGGATTCTTTAATAGTTCTACAAAAAGCAACAGATCTTTTCATTGTCATTTTTTTAGAAACATTATTTTTATCATTTATGGTTTTTCTTTGAAGACCTTGAAAGCAACCAATGATTTTAGCTTCATCAGAGACTTCAAGCTCTCTATCCTCATTGCTTAAACTTTGTTGTATATTGGAATTTACTATAGATTCAGGAATAGCTAATACCATGACTTTATAATCAGAAAGGTTTTTATCCTTAACAGCTTGTGTAAATCCATATTTAAATAACACTCTTCCATAAATTCTTTCATCATCCATGGAGTAGTAATCACCACCTCTTGATTCGATTTTATCTTTATCTTTCACCTTGTAAATTCTAGGTGTGGCCGTCATATAAAGAGTTTTATTGCAAGAAATCTTGTTATGTATTTTTGTAAAATGAGACTGTCCATTTTTTAAGTGAAAGCCTGTTGTTCTATGAGCTTCATCGCAAATAGCAAGATTAAATTTAGGGATGATTTTTTTCTTTTGAGCTTCAATAATCACATCAATAGATTGATAAGTAGAAAATACAATATTAATTCCTTTTTTTAAATTGGCTTTCTTAAGGTATTTTTTTAATTCTTTTAAGTCAGTGGTTGCTGAATATGGAAAATCATTAATAGAGATATCCTCTTCACTTTTAGCAACTTTTTTATCTGAGCAAACAGCAAAGCGGTTTGGTTCTTTGTCGGATTGTTGAATCCACTCTTTAATCGTTTGAGACATCAAAGCAATAGAAGGAACTAAAAATAAAACAAAATCTTCTTCCTTATTTAGCTTTTCCATTAACTTTAACGAAGTAAAGGTCTTACCTGTTCCGCAAGCCATAATCAGCTTTCCTCTATCTTCCGTTTTAAAAGCTTTAACTACGCTTTCAATAGCATCTTTTTGATAACTCCTAAGTTTTTTTGGTTCTTTTAAAGTAATGGGTTTATTACTTATTAAGCTCTTCCAATCTGCTATATTAGAATTTTCTAAATCGTATAAAGAAATAACAGAGTGAGGAATTTTTTGATTATTAAAATGGCTTTTAGCATTTGGAGCTAATTCTCCATTTGTTGTGGTTATAAGAATCATTTTAGAAAAACTTTTCTGTTTTCCATTAACTTTAAAAGTTGTATTTGCTTTAGAAGTAAAAGTGCTAATGTGCTTTAAAGTAATTTCTGTATCTTCTTTAAAAGATTTACACTGAATAGCAACGAATTCTTTTGTTTGGTCATCAATGGCTACAAGGTCTATTCCTGTATCTCTTTCATCATTATTATATTCCCAATCCTTCCATAAATAAACCTGATCAAACTTGCCTGCAATACTAGAATCAGCTTTTAAAGCTTCTTTCATAAGTTTTTCAAATTTTGATCCATCTTCTGTAGAGCTTTTAGAAGAGTCTTTCATCTCTTGAAGAATTGATTTGAGAGAGCGTGTTTTGAATTGTTTTTTAATGCCCATAATAGAAAGAATGAATTATTTTTTTAGTTTAATGAATCGAAAAATTAATTTTTTAATTTTACGAGCCTAAGGCCTCGTTCAAAATTCCATTAATGAACAAGACCAATGTAATTTTAATTAAAAAAACAATTATCTGTCAAATTTTTACAATTAGACTGCCTCATTATGAGATTAATTTTATTAATAGTTACTTCTAACCAAAACTTCAATCCATTTCTGAAATGAGATCATAAAGTTTATGATTGATATAGATAATGCTTCTTCCTCTTTTTTCAGGTTTTAAAATACCTTTATCGACTAAGAGATCTAAATATTTTTTAGCAGTTATACGAGTTCCTAAATCTTGATCAACAAAATGTTCAACGCGGCAGTAAGGATTTATAAAAATTAATTCTATCAGTTGTTTTTTATCAGATATTTTTTCTGTTTTTATTTTTTCAAAAGATTCATTAAATAAATCTCTTATTTTTTCAATTTTCTTTCGAGTTTCATAAGAGCTCACTTCAATAGCTTTAATAATATATAAAACCCAATCTATCCACTCCCCTTTAGAGCTCACATTATTTAATAGTTTATAATACTGACTTTTATTTTTATGAATATAATAACTTAAATCTAAAATAGGATGATCTAAAAGCTTATTCGTAATTAAAAAAAGAGTATTTAAAACACGACCCGTTCTACCATTACCATCACTAAAAGGATGGATAGCTTCAAACTGATAGTGCATAATAGCGAGTTTTAAAATAGGATCAAGATCATTTTTATTGTTGTTTACAAACTCTTCCCAATTTTTTAATAAATCTGGCAGCTTATGAGTTTCTGGTGGTGTGTATACAACTTTTTTTGTTCTTGGATTCCATAGCTTAACACCTGGTGTATTTCTTAAACCCATCTCTTGATTTTTAATAATGCTACAAATTTTTTTACATAAGTTTGTAGTGATTAAATACTTCTTCTCTTTTAAAAAAGATAAGCTCTCATTAATAGCTTCTCTATAATATAAAACTTCTTTGACTTGAGGATTTTTAATATCTTCTATATTTTTATTTTCAGATAAGGCCTGATAAATTTGATCTGTTGTTGTGATAATATTTTCAATTTCAGAACTGCTTTTTGCTTCTTGCAAAGGTAATGTAGAAAAAAGAATATTTGAATTAATAAGATTCTTAGCTTCTCCCTTCAAACCTGATAATTCCCTATGAGCTTTAATTAAAGCTTTAAAAATTTTTGCATTTTCCAAATCCACTTTAGGAGGAAGTAAAGGCAATTCATTATTAGGTTTTGATGCATCCATTTTTAGCTCCTATTTATAGATTTAAACTTTGAATCTATATTGGTACGCTTTACGCATATTCTCATAATATGTATAAATTTTCTAGTTTTTTATACATATTAAATGAGGAATTATAGGTTTAAACTTTGAATCTATATGTATACGCCGTATACATGTTCTAATAATATGTATAAATTTTCTAGTTTTTTATATATTTTAAATGAGGAATATTGGGTTTTTCTCTAAAATAAGGGCTTTTAGGGGTGATTTCGTTTTTAATTTTTTTTATAAAATTCTACATAAAAAATATAAAATAAGCCTCTACTAAATATAGAAGGGATCAGCTCTATTTTTTTAAAAGTAAAGTGTCTACATATGAAACACTTTTGGAAAAAGCCCTTTACAAAAAAAACGATAGATTTGATAATCTTAAGAGATCTGGAAAAACTTATTTTTTTCAAAGGAAAACTTCAAAGGAAATTTTCAAAGTAAACCATCAAAGGAAAACAAAATGAAACACTTAATAGCAATTTTTATTATTTTTGGATGTTATAACTTACAAGCCTCTGGTGTTCCAGAAATTTGTCGTAAACCCTCCACCATTAAAGAACTTAAAAAAAACTGTCCTACATATGTTCCTGATTGGCTTTTAAAAGCCAAAACCAAATCCGCGATTGTTTCTATTAGTAAAAGTCACAACAGAGATAGATTAACTTGGCATAACGGAATTTGGTACGATGGAGAGTTTATTAATGCCATTTGGAAAAACGGAACTTGGCACAAGGGTTCTTTCTATAATAGCGTTTGGCACAACGGAGTTTGGAAAAATGGAATTTTTGAAGGTGCAGATTGGTTCAACGGAAAATGGCACAACGGAGTTTGGGACCATGGCTTTTGGCACAAAGGAACTTGGTACAACGGAAGATGGAAACAAGGTCAATGGATAAACGGAACTTGGCATAAGGGAATTTGGGGGAAATCTAAAAACGATCCTCCGAAAAAATTATTTATAACTAAAGGAGTATGCTGTTTGTGGCACAACGGAGTTTGGAAAAGTGGAAAATGGCTAAGTGGAATTTGGCGAGATGGCAGTTGGCTTGATGGTACTTTCAACGGTGGTAAATGGAAAAATGGAATTTGGTACAAGGGCTATTGGTGGAGAGGCATTTGGGAAAATGGTATTTGGCTAGATGGCATGTTCAAAGCTAGTAGATGGAGTCATCGAAAAGATGGAAGATGGTACAATGGAACCTATATTGGTGGCGGCTGGAATGGTGGAGCTTGGTATGGTGGTAATTGGCGTGGCTCTCCTTTTAGACGCAAACCAAAAGTGATAAAAGGACCATTCGTTTATTTTGATAAAATTCAGCAAAGAACAATTCGTCTTCAAACAAAACAGTAACCTTGATTTGAATTGATATTTAAAAAAAGGTAATTTTAAACTACTTTTTTTGTCTCAAAATAAGAATTACAAAAAAACTTTGCTTTACCCCTCCCATGATATTAGTGTATTAAAACAAACCAAGGAGAAAATTATGTTAAAAAAATTATTAATCTTATCAGTATTTTTGTTTTCTGCTTTTTCACAAGCAGAAGTTTCTTTAATTAAACTTATTAAAAAAGATGCGAGTATTGAAAAAATAAAAGCAGCGATTGAGCAAGGTGCGGATATGTATGCCACTACTAGTTATAGAAAATCTACACCATTACTCGTAGCTGCTGAAAAAAATCGTCCAGAAGTTGTAAAACTATTACTTGAAGCGGGAGCGTATGTGAATGCAAGAAACAGCATTGGACAAACTGCTTTAAATAAAATTTCTAGAAAAGAAGGGTATTTAGAAGTTATAAAAGTATTACTTCAATATGGAGCGGATACGGACGCAAAAGATAAATATGATCATCAAACTGCTTTAATGAATGCGGCTTGGGGAACATCAGTAGTAGATGTGATAAAAGCATTACTTGAAGCGGGAGCAGATGTGAATGCAAGAAACAGAGGTGGAATGACAGCTTTAATGATGGCTGCTCAAGAAGGGAAAACAGAATTTGTAAAATTATTATTAGCTTATGGAGCAGATGTGAATGCAAGAAGCAAAA
Source organism: Bdellovibrionales bacterium (assembly GCA_051011135.1). GTDB lineage: Bacteria > Bdellovibrionota > Bdellovibrionia > Bdellovibrionales > UBA1609 > JACOND01. The sequence continues at coordinate 6,433 of JBPCUO010000028.1, read as the reverse complement.
GCGGAAAAACTGCTTTATTTTGGGCTTATGAAGATTGGTATGGTCCCTTACCTTTCTTCAAAGAAGATAAAAAAGGAACAATTGAAGCATTACTTCGAGCCGGAGCTGTTGAGTAAAAACTTACTAATTGAAATCAAATTTAAAAGGTAGTCTTTGGACTACCTTTTTTTTATTTCAAAATAAGAATTACAAAAAAAACTTCAAGATTTAAAAAAATAAATATTTATCTAAGATTTACTTTTTAAGAACATTTCCTATTGAGAAATAACATTCAGAGATTTTGTTGTAAATCCAACCCGCTTTTATCTGGCCTCTTCTTCTAAGAATATCTTCATTGCGATGACCTTTGCGAAAAAGATCTTCATGTTTTTCACAACAAGAATCTACATCTTTAATAACTTTTTCTTTTCCATCATCTGCTATTTTTACAAACTTTAATCGTCCATCTCTAATATCTTTATAAGGAACATAAGAAATAACATAACCCCCTGCTGAGTATCGTCTTAAAAAATCTTCTGAAAGCAGATTTTCTTCCTTATCGTAAAGACGAAATCTTATCGATTTATCAATGATAAGTTTTTTTGGTTTCTCTTCATAACAATAATTATAATTTAAAAAAGATATAACTTTTGATGAATTTTTAACAGAATAATCTTTTTCATAAATGCTATCCTCTTTATCCTTGTTATAGATTCCGACATAAATAATTTCTTTAATTTCGTTATGAGGAGGAGATGAGGGAAGAGGAGTTGAAGGAAAAGGAGTTGATAAAAAATCAGAAACCTCTTGCAAGCCACAAGAAGACAAAAATAAAAACATAAAAAACAAGATTAATTTCATTTCTTTATTTTTTCATTTTTATTGAATTTGTCTATGTATTTTTTATTTTATTTACTAATGTCTTAAAAAAAATGAAAAAGGCTTAATTTTTATCCATTCTATTCTTTTAATTAGACATTTTTTGATATTTATTGAACCCTAATAACTATGAAAGCTTTACTCTCTTTGATCCTGCTTTTTAGTTTCTACTCTCAAGCTTTTATTGATTTTTCAAATTTAGATTATTTAGAACAAACCAAGCTTTATCAACAAGCTTTAGCGGGAGATGTTTCATCAATGCATCAACTAGGTTTAATTTATTACTATGGAGATGGTAAAAATTATAGTTACAGTTCAGAAGATGGAAGAGACATCCCTATTAGAGATTTAAAAAAAGCTTTTATTTGGTTTCAAAAAGCGGCTGAACAAGGCAACCTTGATTCTATTTATCATCTTGCTTTACTTCACTTTAGAAATCCCAACGGAGATTTTAAATTGGGAGAGTTTGGAATTAATCAAAAAGAAGGTTTTCGTTTATTAATTATGGCGGCTGAACAGAATCATGTTTTAGCTCAAGTAAAATTGGCGGATCTTTTACTGGTAAAGGATGAAAAAACAAGTCTTTACTGGCAAGAACAAGCCGCGAAGAATGGACATATCCCCTCTCAGTATCACATGGCGATTCATAAATTCCATCACCCTAATAATGTTCAAGATCAAAAAGAAGCTATCGATTGGTTTTTAGATTTTGTTCAAAATAATCAGGGAAAATTTGCTTACTATTCCATGAGTCATATTGCAAGAGCTTACTTTCGAGGACTAGGAGGTTTGGAACAAGACCCTATCAAAGCTTACGCTTGGCATAGCCTTTCTTTAAAATATGAAAACAACTGCTCTTCTAAAAATCAGGATTTATTAGAAGATTATCGTTTAAGCCCTCAAGACATTCAAAAAGCTTTACAGCTTGCTAAAGAGATTGAACAAAATATAGGGAAACTTCTACCTAATTGTTAATTATTAAGGGGTGCTTATTTTGAGATTTATTTTATTTTTATTACTCCTTAGTTCTTGCACTCAAACAACAGCCAGTTTTTTTATTAAAAATAATTCTTCTCAAATTTTAACTTTAACAAATATTGAAAGTAATAGAGTTGTTAAAATAGTTCCTAGTTTATGTTTTAAATTTATCGGGGAAGATTTTCCGCTTTATGCCAGCTTTGGAAATCAATACAACAAAACCAGTATTTTAAATCAAGCCTCTCATTACACTATAGATGACAGCCAAGTTTATTATAATTCTGTTCCTTGCCAACCAACTTCTCTACAATAAATTAAGACGCCAAACTTTCTTCTACATTTTCTTTGATTCTCATAAATTGAATTTGTTGAAAAAAACTATCTAAAGACAGCTTTAATTCATAAAGAAGAGCATATTCTATATCATCATATCCTTCAGGAGCTTTAAGATTTGCTTTTAAAATAAGAGGGAGAATTTGCTTCAGTAGAGGATTTGTTACAGAGGGATCTTCTAAGACAGATGTTAAAATCAGATCAGATGTTACTAAAACAGGAATTTTCTTTTTTAAAGAGAGTTCTTTGACTTCCGATAAATTTTCAAAATCTTGACCCCGAGGAACTAGCACAAAAGGACCTTCTGTTTTAATAAAAGTATCATGATAAGATTTTAACAGTTCCACAATCTTACATTGAGAAGCTAATGATCCATAGTGATTTTCTAACCGCTGAAGCCAGTAAATGATTTGAAATAAAGAAGCTTCTAAACCCTTAAGCTCTAGCGTTTTTAGATTTCTTTCATTGTAATGATTTAAAATCTCCGAACAAGATTGAATGGATTGAACCTCAGGGTTGATCATATTAGGAATTAAATAATTATCGTTTAATCTTTTCAGCTCGCTTAATTGATGACGACCCATTTCCTCTATAGAAGATTCCGATTCATCTTCAAAAAAGCTGATAAGATCCTCTTTTGATTTAAAATGAGATCTCACCTGATCTTCTAACAGCATCCATAAATGACTGTATCTTTTCCCCTTCCATTCCACAGGAGTATCAAAAAGTTCTTTATGGAAAGTTTGAAAGTTTTCTTGATGAGATACTTTTGCCTCACAAAGCGGAGATAAATTTTTAAACAATTGAGGAATCACAAAATAATCTTTCCATCTTTTAGAATCAAATCCACACATCATGCTTTTAAAAAAGACATAAGGATAATCTTTGATTCTTTTGACTTCTGATTCATCAGTGATTTGATCTACTTCTTTTTTCAAAAAGTCATAATCTTCTATTTGAATTTCAAAAAAGATTTCTCCTTTTTTATAAACTTTTAAAAAATCTAATAAACTTAAGATATGTTCAAAAGGCTTTGATCCTATATGAGATTCAAGAGAGTCATGCTTTACTAAACCTAAAGAAGATTGTTCCTGTTTAGAAACCTCAATTAAAGCTTGGGAATGCTCAGCAAAAACTTCTTTCAGTGAAAAAATAGCAAAAGCCATTATTTTATCTCTTAATTTTAAATAGGCTTCTGTTTCACAAATTACTTTTTCTTCTAAAGATTTTTGAAGACAAAGATTTGATTCTAAATCTTTAAGCCAAGCTTGATGAATAAAAGATTTATTAGGATCGTAAATAGATTTTAGTGCCGATTGAGCCATTTCTAATTTTTGTTTAAAATTTAAAGAATCAAAAAGATGGTGAGAAGAAAGCAGCTCTTCTGGCGTTTCTCCTAAGTAAGGAGTAAAATCCAGATCTGATTTTATATTTTTTAGTAATTTAAAAATAATAAAAAAGCTTTCATAAGCTAAATCTTGTAAATCTGTATTTTCTAAATTGATATTTTCAGGATCATCACAAAAACGATTCCACGAAGTCGTTGTTACATCATTTTCAGAAAGTTCATTAAGCACTTGAAGAATAGCGGGATCTAAACAAGTAACACGACCATAATAATCTCGATTTTCATGAAAGACATCTCTATCTACTAAAAATCCTTTGGTTTTGATTTGTTCTTGTTGAGAAGTCACACCTAAAACAAAATCATAAGAGCTTTGAGATTGCTCATAAAGATACGATAACATCTCTTTAGATTGTTGATAAAACAAAGTCATTTTATTTGTTTTTTTAAGCCATAAAGAAAAAGACCATTGATAGTCTTGAACTTTCAATAAAAACCAATCTTGAAACTGACGACCTAAAACTTTTATTTTAGTTACAGCTTCTTTTTGAAGATTTTCAGATTCTTTAGATCTTTTTAAATCTTCTTGAAGATGATTGAACATGAAAATTTCTGATTGAATCCTATCTAATTTTAAATATTTTTTAATAGGTTTTCCCATAAACTTATCTAACAAATGATAACTTTCCATAAAAGCATAAATGGTTATAAAAAATCCTACCCAACCTGTTACGCGAGTCCCTAAAGATCTAGAGATACGATATAAAAGAGCGCCTCCTTGAGAAGTAGAGCGAATTCCAATAAGAGCGGCTTGAATAATTTTATGAGACATCCAACTCGCCCCTAAAAGATTTATAATATCAATAGCATAATCGCTCCATTTGTTTTTTAACCATTTTGCATAAGATTCTTCACAAGCGCTAATATGCTTGCCATTTTCTTGCTCTTTAATCTTTTCAGACATCAAAGAACTCACGCAAAGACGAAATTGACTATCTTGATAAAGTTCCATAGATAAAGCAGAAATAAAAAAACCCGAAGCCAAACCAGCATGAGGAGCTATAACTTTTAAAAACTTCTTATCAAAATGACGGCCTCCTTTATAAAACCAATAATTTGTTTTTTGAGAAACCATAATAAAAATAAAAAAACTAACTGCAGAAGAAGGGGTCAGGCTTTGAGTCATAAATTCTTGAATATAACCTGGCTTAGTATAAGCATCATAGACTAAAGGATCTGTAATTCGTTCACGATAAATTGTCGCTCCAATCGCCGCTTGAAATAAAATATATTGAGCAGGAAAACCTTTGATAATATTTTTAAATTGACTCATCTCACTTAAATTATTGAAATGAATGTCATCAAAATAAACTTTAGTCTTTTCTAATATTTCTAAAACTTTTTGATCTTTAATTTTGTTGGAAGAATTGTTTTCAGCCTCTGATTGAATTTGTTTTTCTTTAAGACTTGTAAGGTAGAGTTTTAAAAATTCATCATGATGATTTTGTGAAGGCAGGCCTAGTTGAGATAAAATTTTTCTTAATAAATTGATTTCTTTTTTGCCAATAGTTTCGGAATCTAAAATCTCATAAAATAAATTAATACCCTTTCTTTTACTAGGATGGATTTGCCCAACATCATAGTAATCTATAAATTTTATAAACCGTAAAAAATATCTTTCAGCCTGTTTTTGTTTTTCCAAATCGGAACTCTTCCAATCCTGATAAATACTTTCTCTTTGTTCAAAAGAAGTTTCTTTATAAAAATCAAAAAGAATTCTTTCTAATGTTTTTTTATCAGTAACAGGAAAATCTTTAAGAATTTCTTGAAGTGCTTTAATGGCTTTATCTTGAGTTTTATCTTGGTTTTTTTTGTAGGCTCTAATAGTAGATTTTAAATCGGGAGCGGCTTTTGAAGAAGTAAAAGCCTCTAAAGCAGGTCTCGAAAAGCGATCACTAAGCAAAATACTTTCAAAAAACGATTCATAAGATTTCTTAGTTAAAATTTTTCCTTTTAAAGCCTCAGATCTCTTTAGCGATTCAGTAACTTTTAAAGAATTAGCAACTAAACAGGGAGTCCAAACGAGGTTTAATAGAGAAAAAACGAAAAGAAATAAGTTTTTATAAGACATCCTGTCCTCTTGGTTTAAAAGCGTGAAGAAGTATGAAGAAAGTAGCATAAACGAGGGGTTTTTTCCAGTTTTCAAAGGATTCCAAAAAAACCGTGGCTTTTTTACAAGTCTTGTTTAAAAAATTTACACTTTTTTAACCAGGGGGAAAACAGCTAGGTTTAAGAGCTGAAGATCTTTTTAGCCTTTATTGCTTTCAAAAAAATCAACTATTGCTTGAATGGCCTGATTTCTAGCCCCATCTCGACCTAATAAAATTTCATGTTTTTCATCAATTTCTTTAAATTTACAAAACCCAGATATTTTATCACAAAATTTCACTTGGTAATCTTTAGAAACTAATACTTCCTGCTTGGCTTGCAGCATAAGTATAGGAGTTTTTATTTTGGAAACTCTAGCTTCTTTTATTAAAAAATGAGTGGCTTTAAAAATTTCAATCACCCACTTATAAGTTGGCTCATCAATATAAATGACGGGATATTCATTAGGAATAAATTTAGAAAATTTATAACGAGCTTCACTATGTGTATTTCTTACTTCTTTACCTATTTTATTAGGATTCCAAGTAGGGCTTTCGCATTGAAACAAACAAAGGAATCGAAAAAAAACAAGCGCACCTTTTTCTGCAAAAGTGGGTAGATTTGTTTTTAATTTAATAAGTGGAGAACTTAATACAGCGGCCTGAAAAGTATTTGAGTTTTCCTCCAAATACAAAGCGGAAACTAAAGATCCCATAGAATGAGAAGTTAAAAACAAATGATCCGAATCGACTTCTGAGTTTTTTAAAACGA
>JBPCUO010000027.1:0-25410 GCA_051011135.1 Bdellovibrionales bacterium | reverse complement strand
AGAACTAGATCTTTTTTAACTTTTTCTAATCCTTGAATTGTAATTTTTGAAATTAAGTTAGGGCTACCTTCGTCAATAACTAAAACAAGATTGGCATATTTTTTTTCTTGTTCGTAGTTGATGATATTTTTTTTATCGACTATTTTTGCTTCTAAAAAACCTTGGTTTTTATACAAGTTTTCTATTTGTATTAAATCTTGTTCCAGGAGATTTAAATTTAAAGGAGATTGAACTTTAAGCTGCATATGAGATAAGATATCTGATATAGGAATAGAAAAGTTTTTAAGTTGAATATCTTTTACAATAGTGAGCGGACCTTCTTCTAAAGTCATTTTTAGTGTCACTGAATTCTTATTAAAAAGAGTTCGATCCGAATGAATCTTGCTTTGTAAAAAACCCTGATTTTGCAGATGAGAAATTAAATTTTTATAACCTTTTTCTAGATCTTGTTTATTGTAAAATCCTTTTTTTATTAAAGGAGAACTATTACTCCTAATAAATTTAGTATAATCGGAAGAGGGTTTGGAAAAGGATCCAGAAATTATAATTTTTGCTATTTTTATACGAAAACCTTCTTGGATAGAAAAGTACACCCACTCTTTCCAAGTTTTTCTTTTGAGAGAAACCTGGATTTTAGCACCTAGAAATCCTTCTTTTTGATAAGTTTTTTGGAGACGACTTTTGATATCTTCATAAAGATCCCCTTGCAGCTGCGCTTCCTTTATTTTTGTAATTTGTTGAAGATGCTTTTCTTTTAAAAAATTATTTCCTTTAAAAACAAAAATAGTTTTAATCGGATTTTTTATCAGGTATTTATTTTTAGTTTGTAAAATATCAAATAAAAAGTAATTATTTTTTATCAGGTATTTTTCGATCTGTTTTCTAATGGGTCTGTTTTTTTTAAAATAACTATTTATGGTTTTTTCTAAAGATTTGTTTTCGGTAATAATAGGAGGGTCTAATGCCGGGCTGTTTCCATAAGAAAAAAAACTCAATACAAAAAATAAAAAGAAGGATTTAAAAATCCAAAGCAAATTCAAAATCCACTCCCATTTTTTGTTTTTCACTTGAATCAATTTCTATATGTTCTGTATTTTCCCAAAAAGTTGTTAAAGAGATATTGGGCTTTAAGTCATACTTAAACCTTACATCACTTTCAGGAAATTCTTCAATGGTTCGGCTAAAAGATGTTTTGAGCCTATCAAACCATATCTTTTTTAAAGATATTTTGGTGACAGGTTCATTTAAAACATTAATTTGAGGAGAGATCGTAAGATCAAATCCCAGTTTATTTTTTAATTCTTTAGTTAAAGATTGTTGGAGTAAAAAAGAGCCCAGAAGATGATAAGAGTAATCGGTTACGCTTTCTTTAAAATTAGCATCAAAGTATTTAGATCTCATGCCTAGAGCTAGCATAGATATAATTTCTTTTTCTTCAATAAAGGGAGAGCTTTCTAGAGAGAATTTTAAATTTTTTGCAAACCCATTAACTGTTAAAAAGATTTCATACTCTCTATCTTTTTCCACGGTTTTTTCTATAGAATCAAGTTGTTTTTCTTTAAATAAAGTTTTTGCTTTGATGTTTATAAAAGGGTTGTTAGAAGAAGAGTCTTTAAACCCTACAGAGCCAGAAATAATTTTAAATTCATGATCTCTAAATAAAATAAGATTATCCTCTCTTGATTTTGAAATATTAAAATCTCCTGTTAAGAGGGGAGTTTTTAAAGGTCCAGAAATAAAAGTATTTCCCTCTATAGAAGCATCTAATAAAGAGCTGACAACCGATAGAGGCTTAAGTGTTTGAATAAAAAATTGAAGATCAAAAAGAGATTTTGTTTCTGATTTTTTTTCATTTAATAGGGAATGGTAAATCGTTAGATTATTTTTAGATCCTGAAAAGTTTTTTGTAATTTGACCAGAGTTAATAAGATATTTTCCTTTTAAAAGATAAGGAGGCTTTGTTCCTTTTATACCTACAGATCCATTTCCTTTTGTAAGAAAGTTTTTGGGAAGATTAAGATTGATATCAGAAAAATTTAATAAAAAATTGACTCGAGGACTATTTTTAAAATTATAGCTGATATCTCCCCCCCCAAGCCCAGTCCCTGAAGAGCCTATGGAGGTTTTTAATTGAGAGATTTTTATTTTTGTATTATTAATATTGAGTCTGGCTTTAATGTTTGAAAAATCCGGTAAATCACCTAGGGAAACGCTTCCTTTATTGATGGTCACAGTTCCTTGAGGAGACCATGTTTTAAAATTGGGATTTGTAGTTAGGTTGAGCGAGATATCTCCATCAAGATTTTTAAAATTGGGCAACAATATCGATAGGAAAGATAAAGAAAGATCTCCTGTAAACCATCGTTTTTTCTTCTTTTTTTGAATAGAAAATGATTTTTTGTCATTTTGAACAAAAGTTACGGGATCTATAAACCACCCTTTTTTTGAAAAGAAGATAGAAAATTTTCGTTTGTTTCTTATCCATTTACTATCCTTAACAAGAAGAAAATTTTCTATAGAAATACTGCCTTTGCTTATTTTTTTTTGAGAAGTATGGAACGATAAATTAATATTCCCTTTGGCTCTAGAGTAATATTTCCCTAAAAAATCTTTTTGATTTTTTGCAGAAAGTATTTTGATAAAATCTAAATTATAAAAATTTCCTGTTATATTAATTATTTTTTTTGAAAAAGGAATGAAAAGATTTTTTACAAAAAATTCATTCATTAAATTTCCAGAAAAAGAGAGACCTTTTTTATCAATAGTAACTTTTAAATTTGTATTATCTACAGGGAAAGTATAAAGAAAAGAATCTGAAATATTCAAAAATCCTGTTGCTTTAGGCTCCCTAAAAGGACCTGCAACTTTTAAATTAAAATTAAGAAGCCCTGATTGTTTAAAAGGTAAAGCAGCATTTAAAAAACTAATACTTTCTAAAGGAACATTATATCCAGTAACGCTTAAGTTGAGATTTTTATTAAAATTTCCAGACGCTGAAATGCTCCCAGAACCTTTGGAAAGAGAAAGAGTTTTTACCAGTTTTTGTCCTCTTTCTGCTAGCATATCAAACTCTATCTTTTTAAAAAATTCTTGTTTTATATTAACATTAAATAAATCTCCTTGAAGACGAAAGGATAATTTGCTTTTAGGTTTTAAAGGTATTTTCAAAGTTAAATTTGCTTTTCCAGTTCCTTTCATTTTAAGAGCTGAGATCATAGAAGAGGGTAGCATCTTTTGAAGATCCTCAGTATCTATAAAAGAAAGCTGTGCTTTCATCAGAGATTCCTTCTTGTTTAAATCCATGGTGTAGGATCCTTGGTAGTTGCTTTTTCCGGGATTGGATTTGATTTTATTGAATGCTATTTTTTTATCTTTAACGAGCAATTCACTTGATATGTTTTTAAAATTATAATTTTTTATCTGTAAAAATTGAGAATAAATAAAAGCTTCTGCTGTAAAAAGATTTTTACCAATTCTTATCAGTCCTTTGTCTATTTTTACAAGACCTTTCAAATGAGGAAAAACATCAAAAACTGTGTTTTGACCTAATTGAAAAAATCCTTTGGTTTTTAAAGTTAATTGTTTTAAATCTGGTTGATAATTTCCATCAACTTGAAAAGAATTATCTGTTTTTTTGTTTGCGTAAAGAGTAAAATTAAATTTTTCTCTACTCCATTTGAGATCCATATCTGTGCGAAGCTTATAAAAAGAAACCAGTTTTTGTTCTGGATTCATGATCGAAATTTGAGAGGATTTTGTTTGAATTTGACAATCGACACTTAAAGAGATTTGCCCCTGACATTGAATCAATCCATTTAAATCTGCTTTTAAAGGCAGTTGGATATTGATGATATCTTTTAATAAAAAGGACAATCTTAGATTATCTGCTTTTAATGTGGTTTTGTATTTCATAGGAAAAGAATTTAAAGAAAGATTTGTTTTGTAGATTTCTATTAGAGAAGAGGAATCAATCGAGATAAAACCTTCTTGAATTCTAATAGATTTGTTTTTAAAAATTCCTTGAACTGAAAAAGATTTATAACTTTTATTTTTAAAAATAAAATCAGAACTTTCAAAATGAAAGTTCCCTTTGTAGTTTTTGTATTTATTCCATTGAAAATCCAGCTTATGAGACACAAGCGAGCTTAAAGGGAAAGGTTTTTTATTGAAAAGACTCCTCGCTTTATTAACAAGGCGAAAAGGCAGCTTCCCAGAGCTTTTAATTCGAATATTTCTGATATTTTTTTGATCAAAAACAACTGCTAATAGATTTATTTTTGTATTTAAAGTTTTATTAGAGAGTTTCATTTTTTTGATTTGAATTTTATTTTTTCGAAGAGATCCTTTTGTTTTTAAAGAAAAGGGTTGCTCTTGTGGCAGATGAACTTCTTTAATTTGGGTAGTAAAATCATAAATATGAAACGCTTTTTTCTGAAATTCATGCTGAATGTTTATCAGTTTTATATGTTGATTTTGATGAGTGAGCTTGAGATTGGTATTTGTTATTGTTATTTTTTTGATAGGAAGATCCAGGGTTAAATTGGATTTTTTTGAAGTTTTCGGCGCAGAGAATAAGGTTTTAAGATCAAGATCTCCCTCTTGAATTTCAACTTCTGAAAGATAAATATTATTTTTGAATAATAAAGAAATTAAACTAGGTTGAATATTTATAGATTTAATTTTTTGAATTCCATTTAATAGATTAAATCTTGTATTTTTTGAAGGAGTAGGGGATTGCATTAAAGTGACATTTTTTAAATGAATGTTGCGATTTAAAATTTGAACACTGAGATCTTCCCAATGAATTTCTAATCCCATTTGTTTTTGCAGATTTTCAACTAAAGTTTGAGATCTTAAATTAATAAAAGTTTCTATTTTTTTACTGATAGGATACAAGCTAATAGGGGTTAGAAGAAAAATAGACAATAAAACAATTAAAGATACAAAAACTTTTTTTATTTTTAATAGTGCGATTACTTTGTTTAAAAATTTTAAAGATAAATTTTTCAATTTCTAGTCCATTTTTCTAAGAGAGATTGTGCGCTTCTATAATCAGGTCTCACTTTTAAAATGCTGTCTAAGTGTTCAATGGCTTCTTCTTTTTTTCCGAGATAGTAAAGAGATTGAGATTTGATATAAATCAAAGGAAAGACCATTTCTGAATCTTGTATTTGTTCTAGAAGCTGATTTGTTAAATCAAGGCTTTTTGTATATTGACCTGTTTCTAAAAGACAATCTAGGTACAGCCAATAATCAGATAAATCTTCTAGATTTTTTGTTAGAATTTTTAAAGCCATATCGGGCCAGTGTAAAAAATAAAGAAACAAAGACAGGTTTTTAACAAGATCGGGTCTTTGTTTTGCTAACTTTTCTGTTTTTTGATACCACTTATTTTTTGTTTCTGTATTTTCTAAAAACAAATAAGGTTTTTGATTGGAAATTCGAGATTTATAAAGAGATTTTTTTTGATCTTCAATCACTTTAATAGCCTGTCTTTCTTTAAGAGATTTATAAAGTTCTTGATATTTAAGGTTGTCTTTATCTTTCTTTAAGAGGTTTTTGATAATTTTGCTTTCTTCCTCCATTAAATTTTGTGCTTTAACAAATTCAAGAGTTTGCAAAGACTGATCTTCTGGAGCGCTACCTGCTTCTTTGAGATCTTTTAGAAAAATATTAAGATGATGCGCGAATTCTTGAGAATAATTTTCCCATCTTGAGCATGTAAAAATACGGGGATGATTTTGAAGATAATCCCCCAGCCAAGTATGATATAAAATATTAACTTCTGCGGGGCTTATTTCTATGTGAGATTTTAAAACTAAGGGCAGAACAAAAGACCAAGGAATATTTTGGTTATTTTTTAAACGCTCTTTAGAAAATTTGAGAATTTTCTTATAAGATTTGGAATTGTACAAAAAGCGAACAACCGATTCCAAATCATAATTTTCTTTTATATTTTCAAAAATCTCTTCTGAAGTTAAATTTTTATTTAAGTAAGAGGCAAGCAGCCTTTCTAGCTGAATATCTGAAATACTTTGTTTCAGTTTTTTAGTTATTACTTCTTTCAATGTAACTTCCATCCGTAGTGTTAATTTTTAATTGATCTCCTTCATTAATATGAAGAGGAACTTGGACTACTAAGCCTGTTTCCATTGTAGCAGATTTTGTGGTATTTGATACTGTGTTTCCTTTAAATCCGGGATCTGTTTGGGTGACTTTAAGAACTAGACTTTTAGGTGCGTTTATAGAAATAATTTTATTATTAAAAAAACACGCTGTGGTTTCTATAGATTCAATAAGGTAATATTTGGTATCTCCTACAATAGCAGCATCAATTTCAACCGTTTCATAACTGTTTTGATCTATAAAGTAAAAAGTATTTGAATCTTTATAAGTGTAAGACAGTGTTTTGTATAAAATATCAGGGACTGCAAATTTTTCCCCAGAGCGAATCGTTATTTCCAGACCTGATTGAGTCACAAGATTTTTGAGTTTCGTTCGCGTGAATTGATTTCCTTTTCCAGGTTTCACATGCTGAAAATCTAAAATCACATAAGGCTCTTCTTTGATGAGAATTTTTAAACCTTTTTTAAAATCACTGGTTTCGTACATTAACGAGAGCTTTCTTCGTGAGGTTCAGGATAGAGCATTTCTATTTTTGCTAGAAGCTTTTGAAGCTTTTGAAGTTTTTGAGAAGACCGAGATTGCTCTAAAGAATAAGACATAGGTGTTTTTAAAGGAGATTGAGATTTTTGTATCCATTGATCTTTTCGAGAAACAGTATTTTCCAAATGTTGAACTGTTTTTTTAGCGGTTTGATCCCAAGGTTTTAAAAAAGAAACCATTTTAAAAGCAGATAAAGTTTTTTCTAAATCCTTTTTTTCTCTATAAATTTCTCCAAACAATTGATAAATTTGATAATTATCCGGGCTGAGTTCTTTAGCTTTATTAAGAGATTTAAAAGCAAGATCGATTTTATTTTGATCTTTATAAATTTTTGCTAACACAATATAACCTGTAGCATAAGTAGGATTTTCTTGGATACCTTTAAGGCATATTTTTCGAGCTTTTTCAAATTCTTTGCTCATTCGATAGATTTGAGCGATAGGACAAAAAATTTTGGACTTTGGATTTTTAGCAAGTAGGCTTTTGTATTTTCTGATTAAAAAAGGGTTAAATAAATTCATATTAAAAATTTGACATAAAAGGATTTAGTTGGACAAGTCTTTTTCTTAAGGTATGCTTAAAAAACAACTATGGGTTTGGTTATTCTAGGTATTGATCCAGGAACAGTGACAACAGGTTATGGGGTGATTGTTCTTCAGGGCTCTCAGGTAAAATGTTTGGATTATGGCAGCATTTCGGCTCCTAAAAATTTAAAACTACCTAAAAGGTTGCGTTATATTCATGCTGAAATCCGAAAATTGTATGAAAAATACAAGCCTGATCATACGGCAATAGAGAAGGTCTTTTTTGGAAAAAACCCTGATACAGCTTTTAAATTAGGCCATATTTTTGCTGTGTGTCTATTAGAGAGCGAAACACAAAAAAGCGAATTTTTTGAGTACGCTTCTCGATTTGTAAAAAAAAATGTGACTTTTTCTGGAAAGGCTTCAAAAGAGCTGGTTCAGCATTTTGTAACCAACTTTTTCTCTTTGAAAAAAAATAAAAAGTTAGATGCAACGGATGCTTTAGCAGTGGCTTTATGTCATAGTCGTTGTTATCAAGGTTTGAAAATTCAACAACAATTAAAAGAAATGGTTTTATGATAGGTTTTTTAAAAGGAAAAGTTCTCTCAAAGCGCGAAAATGATTTTATTATAGATATTTCTGGCGTAGGTTATGAAATTCGAGTTTCTCGATCTGTTGCTGAAACTTTAAAATTAGGTTCCGTTGTTTCTCTTTGGGTGTACACTCATTTTCGTCAAGATCATCTGGAGCTTTTTGGTTTTTCTCATCAGGAAGAAAAGCAACTTTTTTTATCTTTATTAAAAGTGAATGGTGTTGGTCCTAAAATGGCATTAACTATTTTAGGAGCTTGTCCTCTTGATCAATTTGTTAAAATGATTAAAGAAGAAAATTTAAAAGCTTTAATTGCCTTACCTCGTGTTGGTAAAAAAATGGCTCAACAAATTGTTTTAACTCTTAAAGAGCAAGTCTCTGATACTTTAATAGGAACGGGAGCCTCTCATAAACACGCCCATCAGCTCATAGGAGCTTTAGAATCTTTAGGTTTTGTATCTGCAGAAATCAGAGGCGCATTAAATAAAATGAAATGGGAAAAGGATTTGCAAAAAGATCTTGAACAGGCTTTGACTCATTTAAGATCACCTTAAAAAAAGGAATACAATGACAGAAGATTCTCTATTAAATACAGAAGAGATTTTAGTTGAAAAAGAAAATGAAAATCATTTGCGTCCTAAAACATTTGACGAATTTCCAGGGCAACACGATGTTAAAAAGAAGCTACAAATTTTTGTTTCTGCAGCTTTTCAAAGAGAAGAACCTTTAGATCATGTTTTGCTTTATGGACCTCCCGGCCTGGGAAAAACGACTTTATCTCATATTATTGCTGAAACTTTGCAAGTTCCCTTTTCTACAACTTCAGGTCCAGCGATTCGTAGAAAGGGAGATTTAGCAGCTCTTTTAACAACTCTTCAGCCTAAAAGTGTTTTATTTATAGATGAAATCCATCGATTAAGCTCGGACATAGAAGAATATCTTTATAGCGCTATGGAAGATTTTTTTATTGATATTGTTACAGGAGAGGGAATTGGAGCTCAATCGGTTCGGTTCAAATTAAATCCTTTTACGCTCATTGGTGCAACGACTCGAACCGGTCTTTTAAAAGCTCCTTTTAGAGATCGTTTTGGAATTATAGAAAGATTAGATTTTTATGAGAAAGATTCTCTTTGCTCTATTGCAAAACGATCCGCAAAAATTTTAAAAATAAATCTAGAAGAGAAAGGGGCTCAAGAAATTTCTAAAAGAAGTCGTGGGACTCCTCGTGTGGTGAACCGACTTTTAAAACGAATTAGAGATTATGCTCAAGTTCAAAACCAAGATGTCATCGATCAAAAATTAGCTCATTATGCTCTGGGGGAAATGGGAGTCAATGAATATGGCCTGCATACAATGGATATGAAAATTTTAAAAATACTCTATGAAGACTTTTCCAATCGAGCAGTAGGAATAGATACTTTATCGGCAACTCTCAATGAAGAAGTGGATACGATAGAAGATTTTTATGAGCCTTATCTGCTTCGAAAAGCTTATATTCAAAAAACTCCTAGAGGGCGTATGTTAACAGAAAAAGGAAAAGATCTTGTTGGTTCTCTTGTAAGCGGGGTTAAAAAAAAGGAAGAATCTCAAGGAGATCTGCTGTGATTATAGGAGTTCCTAAAGAAATTAAAAATTCTGAATTTAGAGTCGGTTTAACAGAGATCAATATTCAATCTCTTGTTCAAAAAGGTCATAAGGTTTTAGTTCAAAAAAAAGCAGGTGAAGGAAGTCAAATTTTTGATGAAGATTATCAAAAAGCAGGAGCCACTTTAGTCAGCTCTTTATCTGAGGTTTATGAAAAATCAGATATGATTGTCAAAGTGAAAGAACCTCTCCCCGAAGAGTACGCGCTTTTTAAAGAGGATCAAATTTTATTTACTTTTTTACATCTGGCCGCTGAGCCGGAATTGACAGAAAAATTATGCTCTAAGCGGGTTAAATCTGTTGCTTATGAAACCATAGAAGACAAGCAGGAGTCGTTACCACTTTTAAAACCTATGAGTCAGGTCGCGGGTCGTGTGGGTCTTCAAAATGGAATCTATTATCTTCAAAAACATCAAGGGGGAAAGGGTGTTTTAGCAGGAGGAATTTCAGGAGTTCAACAAGCTCATATTGTTATTTTAGGAGGAGGAACTGCGGGAATTCATGCGGCTCAAGCCGGATTAGGCCTTGGAGCTCAAGTGACTATTTTAGATATTAGTGATGAGCAGTTAAAATTTTTAGATACTTTTTTTAAAGGACAAGTTCAGCTTTTAAAATCCAATCAAGCAAGTTTGTTTGATGTTATTAAAACAGCAGATTTGGTGATAGGCTCTGTTTTATTAGCAGGGGAGAAAGCTCCTAAAATTATAACTCAAGAAATGATTCAAACAATGTCTAAGGATAGCGTTGTTGTTGATATTTCTATTGATCAAGGAGGGTGTATAGAAACCGCTCGCCTCACCTCCCATAAAGATCCTATTTATAAATTACATGGCGTGATTCATTATTGCGTTCCTAATATTCCAAGTGTTGTTCCTAAAACTTCGACTTATGCATTAACCAATGTGAGTTTTCCTTATGTTATGAAAATTGCAGAACAAGGTCTCGAAAAAGCTTTAAAAAGTGATCTGGGTTTTAGTAAAGGTTTAAATACTTATAAGGGCTTTGTGTGTTGTCTTCCTGTTTCTAAAGCTCTTAATAAGGAATATAAATCTTTAAAAGAATTTCAAATATAATTTTTTACCATTGGTTATGGCAAATTTCTTCCAGTTTGTTTTGAATATCTTGAACTTGAGGGACGGTATTATTTTCTAAAATAGGATTTAAACCTACACCAGGAATTTGTTTTCCCGCCAGAACAAAAGGAGGAGCGAGTAAATGATAAAAGCCTTCTTGAGTAGCGCGATAAGCAAGATGCTCTCCAAAATTAGCAACTTCGGTATCTTCATTTACAAATAAAATTCTTTGAGTTTTTTCATAGGATTTTTTAATAAGAGACCAATCATAAGGATAGATCGATCTTAAATCTAGTAATTCTACACTGATATCCAGATCTTTAATGGCTTGTTTACAAAGATGAAGAGAGTGACCAAAACTTACAAGAGTAATATCTTCTCCTTGTTGCACTATTTTTCCCTGCCCAATAGGAACCCTATACTCTTTGAGTCGAGGCCAATCAGGTTTCCAATGATCCCTTTGTTTTCCAATAGGAGCATCGATTCTTTTTTTAAGTTCTTTTTCATCAGCAGGCTCTCCCGGTATGAGATCTTTAGATTTCACTCGAAGAAGAGCTTTGGGCTTAAGATAAAGCACAGGGTTGGGGTCTAAAATAGCAGATATTAAAAGTCCATAAGCATCTAAAGGATTAGAAGGTGAGACCACTTTCCAACCAGGGATACGAACAGCCCAACTGTCAAAACTGTGACTATGATAAATAGATCCATGGATACCAGCTCCATTAGGAGTCATTAAAACAAGAGGAAGAGGGAATTGTCCGTGACTGCACCATAAATTATTTCCTGCTAATTTTAAAAGATCAATGGTGTTAAAGATATAATCGCTGAACTGAATTTCAGCAACGCATCTTTTTCCGGTCATAGAAATACCTATAGCAGCACCTACGATTCCTCTTTCATCAAGAGGAGAGTTCCAAGCTTTTTTCAATCCTTGTGTTGCTGTAAAAACTCCTCCTAAAGGAGGTCCAACATCTTCACCAAAAATATCAGTGACTTCTAAATTCGTCTCACTGTAATGAAGAGCCATTCGAATGGCTTGTACCATATTAGCCATTAAAACTTTCTCCAGTCTGCATTTTCATTATTAGCATAAATATGATTCCAAACACTTTCTGCTTTTGGAGAGGCTTCTTTCATAACTTCGTTTTGAGCTTGCTTAGCCTCTTCTTGGTATTGAGTCCAAATAGATTTAATCTGTTTAGAATTTAAAATATTGTTTTTTATTAATTTTTCTTCAAACGCTTTGATGCAACAAACTTCGTTTTTGTAATTCGCTCCCGACGCAGAAGAATGCCCATAAAGGCGAGACACTTTTGCTTCGACACAAATAGGTTTTCCTGTTTTTCGAATCTTCATCATTTTTTCTTTTAGAATCAAGTAGCTTTCTACAGGATCATTTCCATCTATTAAAACACTTTCTATTTGAAAAGCTTTGGCTCGATCAATAATTTGTTTTTCTCCATGTTGACTAGCGTAACTTGTAGAAATTCCCCAAGAGTTATTTTGAACTGTGATCAGCATTGGCAGTTCTTTACCAGGTCGAGAAGCCCATATTAAGCAAGTGGCAAAATCTCCTTCGTGAGTACCAGCGTCTCCTCCGGTAACAACAGTTAAGCTTTTGTTATTTTTTTCTTGTTTTTGAGCGTGCGCTGTTCCTATAGCCATAGAGTACTGAACAGCAATAACAGAACTGACAGGAGCAACATTCCATTGAGGCAAGCTATAATGATTGACAAAATTTCTTCCTCCAGAAGATTGATCTGTTGCTGTATTGAACATAGTTCTAAAAGCTTCTTTGATCGTTAATCCCATAGCGATAAGAGTAGGAAGACAACGGTAATGCAAATAAAGCCAATCTTTTTTAATCCCTTGTCCTTTATCAATAAGCAAGCCAAGAGGGACGCTAAAAGCTTCTTCTCCCGGTCCGCCAATCCAAAAATAACCTAGTCCTTGTTTGTAAATATGTATAAGTCGCTCTTCTGTAACACGAGATTTGACCATAAGGTCATGTATTTTTATATACATATCTTTAGAAAGAGAGAGTTTATTTGCGGAATTCATGAGTGTCTATTTTTTTTCTGATGAATTAAGAGATGCTGTTTTTTTGTAAAAAGAATCCAGATCTAAAACAATATTGACAGCTTCTTGAACATCCGCTCTTTTTAAATATCTTTCTTTTTTCTTTTTAGGGTTGTAAGTATCTTCATCTTCATCGAACTCTAATAAATCTTTATCGTTTTGTTTTTTATCTAAAACCTTGCCGATAGTTATAGTTTTTTGATTTTTAGCTTTTAATTCTATTTCTTTAGTGCGTTTTATAATTTTTTGAAATTCTTTATTAGAAACGACTCGTTTTTTAGATTGGTTTTTTATTTTAGAAATCGTTTTTGGAAAAACAGGCTTCCAATTATTTTCTAAGCTGATAGCAAAGATTTCACGATTAGGGGATTTAAAACTTGGGATTGTTTGCTCAGGGAGCGTGTAATCTAGGCTTTTTTCACCAATATCTTTTAAATTAAAAATACTAGGTAATGGAATATCAGAAATCACTCCTTGTTTTTGAGTGGTTTTCCCACTTGGTATAAAATAAAGACCAACTGTTGTTTTTAAAGCTCCTAGATTTTCTCTTAAATGTTCTACGGATTGAACACTTCCTTTTCCGTAAGTGTGATCTCCTCCTACAATAAGGGCTCTGTTATAGTCTTGTAAAGTTCCCGAAACAATTTCTGAAGCACTAGCGCTTAAACGATTCACAAGGATGACTAAAGGACCATTGTAAAAAATTCTTCGATCTCTATCTTTTAAAAGAATAGGTTTCTTATAAAAATTTTTACTTTGTTTTAGACTTTCTGTTTTGTGTTTTGAAAAAAGAGCTTGGTTATAAATTTTTTCAGTTTGTTTAACAACATTACCTTGGCCAATGAATAAACCAACTAAACCTACAGCTTCATCTAAAAAGCCTCCTCTATTATTGGAAAGATCTAAAACAAGTGCTGATATCTTTTTTTCCTTAGCTTCTTTGATAAGTTTTTTTACATCTCTAGAAACTGATTTTCCATAAACTTTACCTGAGCTATAAAAAGAAGGAACTTTTATAATACCAACTCGATATTTTTTTCCATCTCTTTTTTTATCAACATAAGTGATAGAAGCGGCTTCTTCGGAAAGTTCAACAGTGGTTCTTACTAATTTTACAATAAAAAATTTCTTTCTACCTTTAGCGCTTTCTCTTAAAATCTTAAGATATACAGGTGTTCCCTTTTTTCCTCGAATCATAGTAACAACATCATCGATGCTTTCTCCAAAAGTAGGAATGAGATTTTTTCGAGATTGCCCAACGGCTAAAATTTTATCTTTCTTTCGGATTTTTTTAGATTTAAAGGCTGCTCCACCCGGTACTAAATGCTCAACAATAATATATCCAAAACGAGATCTTAAACTTGCTCCAATACCTTCTAGAGATAAGTTCATTGAAATATAAAAACTTTCCAGCTCTTCATGATTTAAGTAACTGGAGTGACTATCTAAAGAATGAGCAAAAGCATTGAGATAAAGAGAATACCACATTGTGGGTTTGCAAGTGCTAAAACTCTTTTTTCTTTTTATTTTACAAGTTTTAATTTCTTCAGGAGTTAACTGAGGTTTCCAAGAAGAGGCTTGTTTAGAGACATTATTTAAAATATGAAAAAGATGCTCAATTGATTTTTTTAAGTTTTTTTCTATAAGAAAAATATTAGCAACTTGATATTGAAGATAAGATACCATCACTTTATTAGCTTGTTTAGTAGAGCGAGGGTAGTGTTTTTTATCTTCATCTAAAACATAAACCAAATCTCTTTTTAATTGAAAGTTGTTGTTTAAGTATTTTTTTGCAAAATCCAACCTTTCTTTAACTCTTTGAGAGTAAATGTCATATATCTTATAAAGGGTAGAGCAATTTCCTTCTTGTATGTTTTTAAGAAAATTATAATTTTGACTTTCAATAAATTTAATATCTGATTTTAAAAAATAAATTTTTTCTCTATCTAAGTTTTTTACAAAGTTTTTTAGAACTCTTTTTTTAATTTGAGGATTGATATTAGAATATAAAATATGAGCTCTTAAAAATTGATTTTGAATATCATTGATATATCTGCAAGATAAACCCTGACTGCTTAAGGGAATAAAGAGAAAAAAGAAGGCTAGGGATAAGCAAGGCTTTAATAGAAACATTTGGTAACTATATCATAAAAAACCAAATAAAGGCTATACCTATTTAAAAAACTCTCAGATTTAATGAGAGGATTTTTTCTTTTTTGTAACTTTTTTTCTAGGTTTTTTTATAACTTTAGTCTTAGGGGATTTGCTTTTTCCCTCGATAATTTTCAAAGATTCTTCCAAGTCTAAACCCTCGGGATCTACTTCAGAAGGAATGCGGTAGTTTCTACTTTTATAGCTGATATAAGGCGAGTATTTGCCCTTCATGATTTTAATTTTACTTTTTTTATAATCTATTGTTTTGATGGCAGCCGATGACCTTTTTCCCCGCTTTTTTTCTTCTTTAAGTATCTCAAGGGCTTCTTTGAGATCTAAAGAAAGAAAAGCTTCATCTGAGGGGACGGATCGAAAATCTCCATCATGAACAATATAAGGCCCAAAACGACCTATGCTTTTTTTAACTTCATTTTTAGTTTCAGGATGTTTCCCCAAAACTTTTGGAAGTTCTAGCAATAGGATAGCTTGTTTTAAAGTGAGGCTTTCTACCCCGATGAATTTAGGAATCACTGATCTTTTATCAGCTCCTTCCAGCTCTAAATAAGGACCATACCTTCCTGTTTTTACAAGTATTTTATTTTTAGTTTTGGGATCTATTCCTATGCTTGTAGGTTCGTTTTTGGATTTCAATATTTTTTGAAGTTCTTCTAAAGTGATACTAGAAAGATGAGCTTCTTCTGGTAAAGAGGCTGTGATTTCTTTATTTTTTTGTTTCTGGCTGATATAAGCTCCAAAACGACCTATATGAAAAGTGATATCTTTAAAACCTTTAAAAGAAAGACTTTTAACCTTTTGAGAATCAATTTGTTTTTCTTGCTCTTCTACTAGATTTTTTAACCCCGATTTTCCTTTATAAATCTTGCTTAAATATTTTTTAGAATCGGCTTTTCCTAAAGCAATATCATCCAGAATATCTTCCATTTCCGATGTGAATTTTAGATCAACATAATTAGGGAGATACTTGCTTAAAAGTTGAGTCACAGCAAGAGCTGTAAAAGTAGGAACTAAACTTTTGTTTACTTTTTTAATATAGCCTCTGTTTTGAATGGTGCTGATAATAGGGGCGTAAGTAGAAGGTCTTCCTATACCTTCTTTTTCTAATTTTTGAATGAGTGAGGATTCATTATAATGAGCTGGAGATTTCGTTTCATGCCCTTTCGATGTGACGGTATCGCATTTTAAGACATCTCCTTTTTTAAGTTTGGGCAGTTGAGCCTCTTCTTTTTTGTCAAGATGATCTTGATAGATTTGGTAAAATCCCGGTGAAACAATAACAGTTCCAGAGGCTGAAAAAACACCAAGAGCAGAAGAGAGAGTGAGTTGAGTTTGTTCTTGTTCGCAATTTTTCATTTGGCAAGCCAAGGTTCTTTGCCAAATCAATTGATAAAGTCTTAGTTCTTGACCTGTAAGTTGAGTTTGTTCAGGAGCTTTAAAAGTTCGACCTGCGGGCCGAATGGCTTCATGAGCTTCTTGAGCTCCTTTGCTTTTTGTTTTGTAATGACGAATAGAATCATGAACTTCTTGTTTTCCATAAAGGGAAGTGATGGCTGTTCGAATCCCTTTAAGAGCTTCGCTAGAAAGGTGAGTGGAATCCGTTCTCATATAAGTGATAAGACCATTTTCATAAAGTCTTTGAGCAAAAGACATGGTTTGACGAGCCGATAAATTTAATTTTTGATAAGCCGCTTGTTGAAGAGTAGAAGTGATAAAAGGAGGTTTAGGAGACCGAGAGACCTTTTTCTTATCCACTTTACTAACTTCCCAAGTTTGATCTTTTAATTTTTTTTCTAATTGAAGAGCTGCTTTTTCTTTAAGGTGTAATAAATCCTGATTTTTTAAGAGGCCCTTATCGTTAAAATCTTTTCCTTCTGCTATTTTTTGAGATTGATAAGAGCTGAGTCGAGCTGAGAACTTGTTATTTTTAAAGCTAAATAAAGCTTCTAAACTTGAATAAAAAGCTTTTACAAAATGAAATCGTTCCATTTCTCTTTCGCTAATAATTTTGACAGCCATAGATTGCACACGGCCTGCAGAAAGTCCTCGAGTTATTTTTTTCCAAAGAAGAGGGGAGATGGTGTAACCCACAAGTCGATCTAAAATTCTTCTGGCTTCTTGGGCTTGAACAAGATTCATATCGATATCTCTAAAGTTTTTTAAAGATTCTTGAATAGCTTCTTTTGTGATTTCATGAAACACCATTCTTTTTATTGGAACTTTAGGCTTTAAAATTTCTTGAAGATGCCAGCTAATGCTTTCTCCTTCTCGATCTTCATCGGTTGCAAGAATCAATTCACTAGCTTGTTTTAATTGTGTTTTAAGATTAGAGACTATTTTTGTTTTTGAATCAGGAATGCAATAAATGGGTTCAAAATCATTATCCGTATCTACCCCTAAGGATTTCCATGCTTTTTTTTTATATTTTTCAGGAATGTTTTTTGCTGTTTCAGGAAGATCACGAATATGCCCCATGCAAGATTCAATGATATAGTTGGAATCTAAAAATTTTTTAATAGTTTTTGCTTTTGTGGGGGATTCAACAATGACTAATTTTTTCTTTTTCATAGAAGTCAAACATAGGTTGTCCCTTTTCAGCTTTCAAGTGATTTTTTGAAGTCTTTTTAAGGGGGTAAAAAAAAGGATTGTATAATAAAAGATTTCTGCTTTTTTTAACGATATCTATGAATGATTAAACCCTTAGTCGCTAGACCTTGAGGAGAGAAACCAACTGTAACACGATCTCCCAAAACCACTTTAATATTGTAACATCTCATTTTTCCGCAAAGCGTAGCCATCACTTCAATTTCAGGTTTGTCGAGTTTGATTTTATAAACACCACCTGCTTTAGTGTCTATCACTTGGCCCTCAAATTTTTTAAGATCACTTTTTGCCAAACAAAACCTCTATTTGTAGTTTGAAATTAAATGTTTTACACCGCTTTGAAATAAAACCTCTAAGCGATTATTTTTAGAAGATAAAACAAATCCCCAACCAAAAGTTTTATGCTCAAGAGTGTTATGAGATAGAAAAGTTTTTTCCATACTATAAGCTAAAGCTTTTTGATCTTTGTATTCTTTATGAAGAGTTTCCCAATTCACTTTTCCTAAATGAGGAAGGGTGACTTTTGTCGTTGCTAATTTTGCGCTGGCTTCTTTTTTAATTAAAGAAGGCATGGGTTTTTTTACTGCTGAAACTGTTGTTACTTTCTTTTTTGGAGTAGGAATTATTTTTTTAACTGATTGAGTTATAGATTTTAATTTTTCTGGTTTTGCTACCGGCTTTGCCTCTGCTTTTTTTGTTATTTTTTCCACTTTAGGGCTTGCAACTTTTTTAATAGATTTAGAAGCAGGAGGTTTTTTAGCAACTTTTTTAATAGTTTTAGTAGCCGCCTTCTTAGTGGGTTTTTTAGTAGCTTTTGTTGCTTTTTTCTTGCTTGAAGCTGCCGCCTTTTTAGGAGGACTAGCTTTTTTAGTTTTTTTTACTTTAGAGGCCGGCTTTTTCGAGGTTTTTTTAGCCAGGGCTTTCTTGGTGGTTTTTTTCTTTTTTGACATGTATTTTTGTTATTATAGATTGAAGCAGGAATCAAGACCTTTTTTATCTAGAAAAACGCTCCATTTAAAAGTAAGCTAGGAGCATTATGCCAGATTTGTTTTATATGACGACACCTATTTATTATGTCAATGATCTTCCTCATTTAGGAACAGCTTATTCAACTATTATAGCGGATATTTTTACTCGTTATCATCGCTTTTTTGGAAGTGAAAGTTTTTTGTTAACAGGTATTGATGAGCATGGGCAAAAATGTGAACAAGCGGCTCAATCTCAAAAAAAAGAGACTCAACTTTATTGTGATCAAATGAGTGCTCAATTTGAAAAAACTTGGAAAGCCCTTGATATTCATTATAACTCTTTTTTGAGAACGAGTTCTGATCGTCATAAAAAAGTCGTTCAAGAAGCTTTAAAAAAACTACAAGAAAAAGGAGATATTTATTCAGATGTTTATAAAGGATGGTATTGCGTCAGCGAAGAGACTTTTTATACAGAAAAAGATCTTGTGGATCAAAAATCTCCTACAGGAAAAGAAGTTGTTTACATTGAGGAAAAAAATTATTTTTTCAAAATGTCTAAATATCAAAAAGCTCTTCAAAAACATCTAGAAGATCATCCTGATTTTATTCAACCTTCTTATCGTCAAAATGAAATCAAAGGATTTTTAAAACAAGACCTTCAAGATCTTTGTATCAGTCGCCCTAAAAGTAGAGTGTCTTGGGGAGTTGAACTTCCTTTTGATCAAGATTATGTGGCTTATGTTTGGGTGGATGCTCTTTTAAATTATCTGACAGGAGTTTTTTATTTAGAAGATAGTAAAAAGTTTGATAAATGGTGGAAGCAAGCAGGAACTGTGCATCTCATTGGAAAAGATATTTTAATGACCCATGGAGTGTATTGGCCTTGTCTCTTAATGGCTTTAGATTTGCCTCTTCCTAAAACTCTTTTTGCTCATGGATGGTTGCTTAATGAAGAACAATCTAAAATGAGTAAATCAAAAGGGGATAAACTAGATCCTTTGGAATTGGCCGGGTTATTTGGAGTTTCTGAACTTCGTTATTTTTTAGCTCGTGAAATTATTTTAGGAAATGATGCTCCTGTTTCAAAATCTTTGATGGCTCAAAAAATCAATAGTGATCTGTCCGATCAGTTAGGAAATATTTTAAGTCGTCTTTGTCGTTTAGTGGATAAAAATTATGAGGGAAAAATAAATAAGCCTGAAGGAGGGAGGGGAGAGGTTTTTAAACAAAAAACAGAACAACTCCTACTAGAAGTTGAAAAAGATATTAAAGCATTTAAGTTGAGTCAGGCTCTTGATAAAATTTCTCAAAGGCTTTCCGAAGTAAATCGTTATTTAGAAGATCAGGCTCCTTGGACCATGGTTAAAACAGATAAAGAGGGAGCAGCCTGTGTTTTGTATAACTCTTTAGAGGTTTTAAGAATTTGCAGTCTTTTGCTCTATCCTGTGATGCCTCAAAAAATCAACCAGCTTTTACAGCATTTGGGAGAAGAAGTGTCTTTAAAATCTTTAAAATGGGGTCGGCTTCCTTTAGGAAAAGATATTAAACATTGCCAGCCTTTATTTCCTAAAATTGTTTTGAGTTAAAAAAAATCAAGAGACCATAAGCCTCTTGATTTTTTAAGTTTGTATTTTTTAAAGTTTATATCAAATAATTAACTACCTGGTACCTTTACAACTTGTATAGCATCATCTGCAAAATCAACTGCATCATCAACTTTGTTTGCTGCCTTTGGAGCTGCTTGTGTTTGCGCTGGATTAGTTCTTGGAGCTGCTTGTGTTCTTACTGGATTAGTTCTTGGAGCTGCCTTTGGATTTGATTTGTTGATTGTGTTTATTATTTTATCATTTGCTTTCGTTGCTTGATTGCTTGCGCTTGTTGCTTGCTTGTTTGCGCTGTTCACTCTTTTATTTGCTTTCTTTGCTACACTTGCTGCTCTTTTATTTGCTTTCTTTGCTGCTTTTGCATTTCTAGCAACTATAGACTTGTTTGTTCTAAACATTCTTTTCGCAAGTTTCCATGCTACGACAGTTACGAATACTGTTGCAACACTATCTAAGACTATTTCTGGATTAGATACATTGTTTTTATATTGGTTAAGTTCAAAACTACGATTTTTAGCTTCAGCAAGTTGTTCATCATTCATTTTTGCTTTTGCTGCTGTTGTAATTTCCCAAGATACTTTTTTATAGTTTGTAAAATCAGATAAATGCTCACCACTATAAGAAGAATCATTCCAACGAGCGCGCTTTGCCCATGCATAAGCTTGAACATTGTCTTGTTGAACATCATAACTTCCATATAAGTACGAATAAGCAAGAGCGACTTGAGCTCCTGAATGATCTTGTTTTGCTGCTTTTTCCATCCAATAAGAAGGAGTGTTCCAATCTGCTGGAAAATCTTTCCAACTTGATGGATAGTTTTCTACAACTTCACCAAGCCATTTTCCAAACATGAATTCAGCTTGAGCCAATCCTTTATTTGCTACTTCTAGCATCAGGCTCATTGCTTTTTCTTGATCTTTTTCAACGCCATAAGCTTTTTTATAAAATAAAGCCAGATAGAATTGAGCAGGAGCGTAATTTTGATTAGCGGCTTCTTGAACCCAATAAAAACTTTTTTGTTTCCAAAATACTGTTTTGGAATAAGCAAGCCCTACTATAAGTTGAGCCTCAGCATTTCCTTGTTCTGCTTGCTCAATCCAATAATTAGGATTTCCTTGTTCTGCTTTTTCAAGCGCATAATCTTTTGTGTTATCCCAAGTTTCACTAACAAAACCAGAAGCCAAGCTAGCAGGAACTGTAAAAACCAAAGATAATAGTAATAAATGTTTCATAAATACTCCTTTTTATATGTTTCTTTGAGTTCTTTATTTAATGGTTTTAAGCCAGAAAGAAAAGGATTTTTTTAATTTTTAAGGATTTTTTAAGAATTATCGGGTTTTTTTAAAGATTTAGTGAAAAAACCACTGGCAAATAGGAAAAATTTACAATCAATTCATTCTTTTAAAATCATAAACAGATCCCAAAAATAGGGTGTTGGTTATGATTTTAAGTCAGAAAAAATCAAGAGACCATAAGCCTCTTGATTTTTAAAATTTGTATTTAGTTTTCTAGTTTATTTTACAACATCTGTAACAACATCTGCTGCTGTTTCTAATTTATCTAAAATGTCTTTTCCTGTATTTTCCGGTTTTTTTGTATCTGCTTTTTCTACTGGTTTATTTGTCGGTTTTCGCGCTGGTTTTTTTGTCGGGTTTGTCCAGGCTTTCTTTGCTGCTTTTCTCGCTGCTCTTTTTTCTGCTCTTGTTTTTCCTTTTAAACCAGCGTTGAATTTTTTAGCATCAGAATTTCTTTGAGTTCTCGCTGCTCTGTTTTGAGCATTTAAATCAGATCTAGTTTTTTTTACAGTGCTATTGTGTTCATTTACAAGTTTTTTTCTCGCTGCTCTTTTTTCTGCTCGTGTTTTCCCCGGGCTTTTCTTATTAGATCTTAAAGCACCTTTTAAATTTCTCCAATTTTGTTTTGATGTAGATCTGAAATTTCTTTTGTTAGCGTTTAACCTAGCATTGTAATCTTTTTTTAGATGTTTAGGAATTTTTCTACCAAATACCTTACCACCAAGTTTCCATGTAACAAATGCTATAACAGAACCTGCAACAATATCTTTTGTTATTCGTGGATTATGTACATTTTTTGCATGTTTTCTAAGAGTAGAATCCATGTTTTTAGCCTTAGTTAGTTCCTCAGCATTCATTTGTTTTTTAGATTGTGCTAAAACTTGACGAGCAAGTTGTTTGTTCTGTACAAATTCCCAAAATCTTTCACCATTATAAGAAGAATCATTTATTAAAGCTCGGAAGGCCCATGCGTAAGCTTGAATATTATCTTGTTCAACGCCATAAATTCCATGTAAATAATTGTAGGCAAGAACTGCTTGAGCTGCTGTATGATCTTGTTTTGCTGCTTTTTCCATCCAGTAAGAAGGAGTTTTCCATTCTACTGGATTTTGATCCTGATAGTTTGAGTAATTTTCTAGTAAATCATCAAGCCAGCTTCCAAAAACAAATTGAGCATTAGCCATTCCTTGATTGGCAGCTTTTAACATTAGGTTCATTGCTTTGTTATTGTCTTTTTTTACCCTTACACCATCTTTATAAAATAAAGAGGCTAAGTAAAATTGAGCTTCAGCATAATTTTGATCGGCTGCTTTTTGAATCCAATACAAACTGTCTTGCTTTTGAACTCTATGATATAAAGAAAGCCCTAAGCGTACTTGAGCTTCAGGATTGCCTTTTTGGGCTAAAGCTTTTTGTTCATTTAAAAGAACAGCATCTACGGCACTACTTTTTTTGCTTTGATAGTATTTAGTTAAATTTTCTTTTTCAAATACTTTTTTAAAAGATTCATAAGTCGCATTTCTGTTCTTGTATAAATCTTTACCACTTTCATGTAACTTTTCAAGGTCTGTTATATGTGTTGGGGGACCGAAAGCTAAACTCATATGAGCGGCTAGTACTAAAGATAGGTTTAATAAATATCGCATAATAAAACTCCTTTTTATTTGATTACAGATTCATTATCGGTCTTTAAAAGTTAAAAAAGAAGTGTTTTTTTCATCTTTTTTTTTTTTTTGAAATGAGGGTTTTTTTGCTTCTTTATCTAAGACTAAAGCCTTGTATGTTTCAAAATGAGATACTGAAAAGACCATAAGTCTCTTGATTTAATGTTTTAATAAGTTAATTTACTTTTGTGTTTTTCCTGTTACGCGTGATTTTATATTTTGATTAAGGCTTCTTGCTTTTCTTGGTTTAAAAAATTTTTTACGAAGTATCTTTCCGCCAACCATTCTTCCACCAATTCTCCATGTAATATATGTTACAATAGAGCCCGCAATAATATCTTTTGTTACTTGTTGATTATGCACATTTTTTGCATATTTTCTAAGATTATAACTTAATTTTTGAGCACGACCTATTGTATCAGCATCCATTCCTTTTGTAGATTCTGCTAAAATTTTACGAGCAAATAATTTATTTTGCATAAAATCCTCGAACTTTTCACCAGCAAAAGAAGAATCATTTGTTAAAGCCCGATGTGCCCATGCATAAGCTCGAACATTATCTTGTTCAATATTATAAATTCCAAATAAATAATAATAGGCAAGAACTGCTTGAGCTGCTGTATGATCTTGTTTTGCTGCTTTTTTCATCCAATAAGCAGGTGTTTTCCATTCTACCGGATTTTTATCTGCATACTCTGGATAACGATCTAGTAAATCTTCAAGCCAGCTTCCAAAAACAAACTGAGCTTTAGCTAGTCCTTTTGTAGCAGATTTGAACATGATGTTCATTGCTTTTTTGTTATCTCTTTTTACAAATGTACCCTCTTTATAAAATAAAGCGGCTAAGTAAAATTGAGCCTCAGCATCGTTTTGTTTTGCTGCTTTTTTCATCCATTCCAAAGATTTTTCTTTTTGAGATTCGTGATAATAAGCAAGCCCTAAACGAACTTGATCTTTAGGATTGCCTTTTTGGGCCAAAGGTTTTAAGTATTTTTCTTTATAGGAAAAATCAGTATTTTTATGCATGTTTTTATAGAAACTTTCTTTATTTACTTTATAGAAATTTTTTTTATCAAATACTTTTTTAAAAGATTCATAATTTGCATTTTTATTCTTATATAAATCTTTACCACTTTCATGTAACTTTTTAAGATCTGCTAAATGTTTTGGTTGTTTAAGGGCTAAGCTCGAGTGGGTGATTAATACTAAAAATAGGCTTAATAAATATTGCATAATAAAACTCCTAGATTCATTATCGGTCTTTAAAAGCCAGAAACAAAGTTATTTTGCTTCGTTTTTTTTTTTTTTGAAATGAGAGTTTTTCCCCATGCTTTATTTTAATGTCTCAAAATGAGATATTAAAAAAAGGGATTGCATAACTTTATTTGAAATAACTTTGTAGGATTTTTTTTATAAAAAAATCATAACCAGATTTCAAAATAGGGTGTTGGTTATGATTTTGAGTAAAAAAAAATCAAGAGACCATAAGCCTCTTGATTTTTAAAATTATATTTTGGAATGAGTTATTTTTTATTTACTTACTGAGCCTTTAATCATTTGACCAGTGCCTTTAAGTTGTTGATCCATGCCTTTAAGTTGTTGACCGTGTCCTTGTAATTGGAGTTTTAATCCGTCTATATTATTCATTTGAGCCCCTTCCTTA
Source organism: Bdellovibrionales bacterium (assembly GCA_051011135.1). Classification (GTDB taxonomy): domain Bacteria; phylum Bdellovibrionota; class Bdellovibrionia; order Bdellovibrionales; family UBA1609; genus JACOND01. The sequence continues at coordinate 866 of JBPCUO010000027.1, read as the reverse complement.
TTTATTTGAGCCCCTTTTTTACTTATTGCACTTCCTTGTTCACGCGTTCGAACTCCTTGTCTAAATCTTTCACTTCCTGCTCCAAGAGTTTTTGATTTTGGATTGTCCAATGCTGCTCTTGCTCTTTTCAATGCTGTTTTCGCTCTTTTCAATTCTGCTTTTGCTTTGTCCAATGCTACTTTTCTCACATTTCCTTTCATATTTCCTCTTTTCACTGCTACTAATGCTGCTTTTGCTCTTTTCACTTCTGCTCTTGCTTTGTTCACCGCTACTACTGCTCTTCTTTTTGTTGTTTTTTTCGTATCTGCTTTTGCTCTTCTTTTTTCTCTTAACCTAGTGTTAAGGTTTTTAACAACAGTATTGTATTCTGTTTTAGCGGCTTGGTTTCTAGCATTCAATTCAGATTTATTTTTAAAATTCTTTTTATTAGATCTTAATGTCGCTCTGTAATCTCTTTTTAAATTTCTTAGAGTTTTGTTACCAAAGATTCTTCCACCAAGTTTCCATAAAATAAATACTTTAATAGAAGTCACAACAATATCTTTTTCTATTTGTGGATTTGTTATATTTTTTGCATATTTTTTTCTAAGATCAGAACTCAGTTTTTTAGCACGAGTTCGTTCCTCAGCATTCATTTGTTCTTTAGATTGTATTAAAATTTCATCAGCAAGAGTTTTATTCTGCATAAAATCACTAAACTTTTCACCCTTGTAAGAAGAATCATTTGTAAAAGCTCGCTTTGCCCATGCCCAAGCTTGAACATTATCTTGTTCAATATCGTAAGCTCCATGCAAATAATAGTAGGCAAGAGTCGCTTGAGCTCCTGTATGATCTTGTTTTGCTGCTTTTTCCATCCAGTAAGAAGG